>JAHFVB010000135.1 GCA_023264755.1 Mycobacterium sp.
ACCCCGGAGCCGGCCACCCTCATGGGTCCGCACGGACTGCCCCGTCCCGAGGAGAAGGCCCACGGGCACACCTGGTGGCAGGTGATGTGCCTGACCGGTGTCGACTACTTCTCCACCCTGGGCTATCAGCCCGGCATCGCTGCCCTGGCTGCGGGCACCATCGCGCCGCTGGCCACCATCGTGCTGGTGGCCCTGACCGTTTTCGGGGCGTTGCCGGTCTACCGGTACGTCGCCCGTATCTCTCCCAACGGGGAGGGGTCCATCGCGATGCTCGAACACCTGCTGCCCCGGTGGGGCGGCAAACTGTTCGTCCTGGTGCTGTTGGGGTTCGCCGCCACCGACTTCCTGATCACCATGACCCTGTCGGCGGCCGACGCTACGGCCCACTTCGTCGAGAATCCCTTCATTCCAACGTCGTTCGGCAATCACACCGTGCTGATCACGCTGATCTTGCTCGGTTTACTCGCGGCGGTGTTCCTGCGCGGTTTCACCGAAGCCATCACCGTCGCGGTCGCCCTGGTCGGCATCTACCTGGCGCTGAACGTCGTCGTCCTGATCGTCGGCATGTGGCACGTGCTGAGCGCACCCCAGCTGATCGTCGACTGGCGTCACGCGATGACCGCCGAGCACGGCAGTCCAGCGATGATGATCGGCGTCGCCCTGATCGTGTTCCCCAAACTCGCGCTGGGCCTGTCCGGATTCGAAACCGGTGTGGCGGTCATGCCACAGATCAAGGGCTCCGCCGACGACCCGGCCGATCATCCCCGCACCCGTATCGCCGGGGGCCGGCGGCTGCTGACGACGGCAGCGTTGATCATGAGCGCCTTCTTGATCGTCAGCAGCCTGGTCTGCACGATCCTCATTCCCGAAGCCGAGTTCCAGCCCGGCGGTCAGGCCAACGGACGGGCGCTGGCCTACCTCGCCCACCAATCGCTGGGGTCGGCGTTCGGCACCGCATACGACATCAGCACCATCCTGATCCTCTGGTTCGCCGGCGCCTCGGCGATGGCCGGAATGCTCAACCTCGTCCCGCGCTACCTGCCGCGGTACGGCATGGCACCGGACTGGGCACGTGCCACCCGCCCGCTGGTCCTGGTGCTGGCCGCGATCGCCTTCGCCGTCACCGTGTACTTCGACGCCGACGTCGACGCCCAAGGGGGCGCGTACGCCACGGGCGTGCTGGTGCTGATGACCTCGGCGTCGATCGCGGTGACGTTGTCGGTGCGGCGCAGCCCGCGCCGCACCCGCGCAGTCGGGTTCGGGTTGATCGCCGTCGTCTTCGCCTACACCACCCTGACGAACGTGATCGAACGGCCCGAGGGCGTGCAGGTCGCCAGCTTCTTCATCGCCGCCATCGTCACGGTGTCGTTCGCCTCACGCGTCAATCGGGCCTTCGAACTCCGTTGCAGCACGGTCACGTTCGACGACATGGCCAATACCCTCGTCAACGCCGCGGCACGCACCGGCCAGATTCACATCGTCACCCACGACCCCGACGAACGGTCCATCGCCGAATATCAGGAAAAGGAAATCCAGCAGCGCGCCGAGAGCCACATACCGGCCGCCGAGCAGATCCTCTTTCTCGAAGTCAACGTTACCGACGCCTCCGAATTCAGCACCGACGTCGAGGTACACGGCCGCACCCACGCCGGCGGCTACCGCATCCTCTGGGTCAACTCCGCGGCGATCCCCAACACGATCGCCGCCATCCTCATCGCGATTCGCGATCGGACCGGGACCAATCCGAACGTCTACTTCGAATGGAGCGAAGGCAATCCAATGGTGAACCTGTTGAGGTTCCTGTTCATCGGCGAAGGCGAGGTCGCTCCCGTCACCCGCGAAGTGCTCCGTCGAGCGGTGCCCGATCTGCAGGCCAGGCCCAAGGTTCACGTTGGTTAGGCACTGGCGGACGTCGGTGCCGGTGACCATCGCCTCAGCCCGATGGGACGTCAGTCCCTAGCGCTGAGCCGCGGTGAGCGGATCCAATTGGGGTACGGGATCTCCGGAATCCCCACGATGTCCACTCGCCGAACTGGAGGCGTTTCCATGATGTCGACACCGCACCTCCAAACCCGCACCGCCTTGTTCGCTCGGGTGCTCGGGCCCTACCTCGTCATCGCCGCGCTCACGATGGTGCTCCGCGCCTCCGACCTGCGCGCCCTGCTCACCCAATTCGACGCCGATGCGGTATGGCCTTGGTTCAGTGGCGCATTCATACTGCCGATGGGGCTAACCATCGTCGTCCTGCACCCCTACTGGCGTGGCGCCCCTGCGGTCATCGTCTCGCTGCTGGGTTGGCTGACGGCCTTCAAGGGCCTGGCACTGATGGCCTTCCCGCGCGCCTACCTCTCGTTGGGGAATGACGCCGTCGCCGTCGCACCCTGGTGGCAGGTGGCCACGGTGCTCGTCGCCATCGTCGGACTGTACTTGAGCGTCGTCGGTTGGGCCCCAGCCCTTCTCCGGCCGAAGTCGAGCAGTGCGGCACGCCCGCCGCGCGATCTGCCCCGCGCGGCCTGACCGCGGATCGGGTGCGACCGACGTGGTCCCGACTAGCCGGCCTCGGTGAGGATGGGCTGATGGCTGTGATGGCCGCGCCCCACGTGCAGTTGCAGCGCACTGGTGACCAGCGGGAAGTGACTGAACGCCTGCGGGGTGTTGCCCAGTTGGCGGCCGGTGTGCGGATCCCATTCCTCGCTGAGCAGTCCGACGTCGTTGCGCAAGGCGAGCAGTCGCTCGAATAATGCCGTGGCCTTGGCTCGTTGGCCGGTGAGCAGCAGCGCATCGACCAGCCAGAAGGAGCAGGCCAGGAACAGGCCCTCGCCGCCGGAGAGTCCGTCGTCGGAGCTGTCGGTGTCGTAGCGTCTGAGGAACCCGCCGTCGCTGAGTTCGTCCTGCACGGCCGCGACGGTGCCCAGCACCCTGGGGTCGTCGGGAGGCAGGAAGCCGACCCGCGGAATCATCAGCAGGGCGGCGTCCAGGCCCGGCGCACCGTACGACTGGGTGAAGGTATTGCGTTGCGCGTCGTAACCACGAGCCAGGACGTCGGTGCGAATGGTGTCGCCGAGGGCCTCCCATCGGTCCGCGGGGCCGTCGAGCTCGGGGTGGCTGCGCACGGCGGCGGCGATCTGGTCGGCGGCCACCCAGGCCATGACCTTCGAATGCGTGAAATGCCTTCGGGGTCCGCGCATTTCCCACAGTCCGTTGTCGGGCTGATCCCAGCCGCCCTCGAGATGTTCCATCAAGGCGACCTGAAGATCCCAGGCGTCGTCGTGCGCGCCGATGCCCGCATTGCGGGCCAGCGCCAGGCCGTCGAGGGTCTCGCCCCAGACGTCCAACTGCAACTGGTCAGAGGCCGCGTTACCGGTGCGCACCGGTTTGGAGTTCTCATAGCCGGCGAGCCATGGCAATTCGGCCTCCGGGATGCGGCGGGTGCCGTCGAGTGTGTACATGATCTGCAGCCGCGCCGGGTCACCCGCGACGGCGCGTAGCAGCCATTCGCGCCAGGCCTTCGCCTCGGTCAGGTAGCCCGCCGAGATCAGCGCCTGCAACGTGTAGGTGGAGTCCCGCAGCCAACAGAACCGATAGTCCCAGTTGCGGGGTCCGCCCAGCTGTTCGGGCAGCGACGTGGTGGCGGCGGCCACGATCCCGCCGGTGGGTTGGTAGGTGAGTGCCTTCAACGTCAGCAGGGAGCGCTTGACCGCGTCGCGGTAGGGCCCGCGCACGGGGTGGCCGAGCCTCGACCATTCGCGCCAGAAGATCAGGGTGTCGCGCAGCGCGTGTTCGGCGTTCACCGGCGCAGGCGGACGTTCGTAGCTCGGATTCCAGGTCAAGACGAACGGAACGCGATCCCCGGCCCGAACCGTGAAGTCCGAAATGGTGTGCATTTCATGACCTTTGGTGGGTGCCGGGGTTACCAGCCGCACCTGGTCCGGTCCGGCGATGGCCTCGACCCGGTCGCCGTGATGCCGTACCCAGGGCACCACCGCGCCGTAGTCGAAGCGCAGCGTCAACTGCGAGTGCATCGGCACGGCACCGTGGACGCCTTCCACGATCCGCACGACGTCCGGAGCATGCCCGCGCGGAGGCATGAAGTCGATGACTCGGACCGTGCCCTCGGGGGTCACCCATTCGGTTTCCAGGACCACCGTGTCCTCGACGTAGTGCCGTGAGGTGCAGGTGTCGCCCGCGGCGGGGGCGAGCTTCCAGTGTCCGGCCTCCGGGGTGTCCAGCAGCGCGGCGAAACAGGCCGGGGAGTCGAACTTGGGTAGGCACAGCCAGTCGATGGAGCCGGTGGTGCTGACCAAGGCGGCCGTCTGCAGATCGCCGAGCAGGGCGTAGTCCTCTATCCGGGCCATCAGACGATCATGTCAGCAACGCGGCCACTTTCGCGGGAGGTCGATTGACCGTCTGATTGAAAATGCTGAGCAGGCAATCGAACCCGGTGCTGGGCGTCAGGACCAGGCCGAGGTGCCCGGGCACCAGGACCTTCACCCGCGAAGCGGTTTCCATCCCGATTGCCGACGAATGCCGCTGGCCTTGGGCGTGTTCTGCTTAGGCGTCAATTCGGTAAACCTCATCCGCATCATCTGCCACACCCGTCACGGCGGTGTTAATCTGCGCCCGGGCCCCCGCGTGAGCCGGAGGGCGAAGGGATGCCGATGTTGCACGTGTCCGAGCCAGCTGCTGCCGACGTGGCGCCCGTGCCCGAGGAGGCGGCCAAGACCCGTCGCTTCGAGCGCTTTCAGCGGCGGCGACTGCTGGCCAAGGTCAGCATCCAAAGCAAGCTCGTCGTAATGATGGTGATGTGCACGATCGTGGCCGCCACCGTGGTCGGAGTGATCGGCTTCCAAGCCGGGCGCAACGAATTGCGCGATTCCGTGTTCAGCCGGCTGACCGAGGTGCGCGAGTCGCAGTCGCGGTCGTTGCAGGACCAGCTGACCGACCTGAAGAACTCGATGATCGTCTACACCCGCGGGGCCACCACCGAGAACGCGCTGGCGGCGTTCAGCGCGGGCTTCAACCAACTGCAGAACCAGCCCATCAGCCCCGCGCAGTGGCAGGCGATCACCGACTACTACGACAACGGATTCATCAAACAGGTCGAGCAGTACAGCGGAGACAAGCTCGACCCCGCCCAATTGCTCCCGACCAGCAACGCGCAACGCTATCTGCAGGCCTACTACACCGCACTGCGCAAGAACGACGACGTAGCGCTGACGATCGACGATGCCCACGACGGCAGCGCGTGGTCGGCGGCCAATGCGCGTTACCAAGACTTCTTCCGGGAGATCGTCAACCGCTTCGAATTCGAGGACGCGCTGCTGCTGGACGGCGGCGGCAACGTCGTCTACTCCGCCTACAAGGACGTCGATCTCGGCACCAACATCCTCACCGGCCCCTACAGCGGATCGAAGCTACGCGGCGCCTACGAGAAGGCCTTGTCCTCCAACGCACTGGATTACGTGGGTTTCACCGACTTCGAGATCTACCAACCGGCCGAGAACGTGCCCACCGCATGGATGGTCACTCCCATCGTCGCCAACGGGCACGCCGAGGGGGTGCTTGCCCTGCAGTTCCCGGCCACCAAGATCAATAGGTTGATGACGTTCGACAAGCAGTGGGCGAGAGCCGGTTTGGGCCAAACGGGAGAGACCTACCTGGCTGGTCCAGATGGGCTGATGCGGTCGGATTCCCGGCTGTTCCTGGAGGATCCGCAGGCCTACAAGCGCGATGTCGTCCAGGCCGGTACGCCCGCCGACGTCGCCGATCGAGCGATTCGGTTGGGCGGCACCACCCTGGTCCAACCCGTTTCGTCGGAAGCCACCCAGGACGCCGAACGCGGCCAATCCGGAACGTTGGTCACCACCGACTACCTCGGAAACCAGACGTTGCAGGCTTACGCGCCGGTGGTCATCCCGAACTCCGACATCCACTGGTCCATCGTCGCGAAGCTCAACACCTCGGAGGCCTTCGCCAGGGAGTCGACGTTCACCAAGACGATGGTGCTGTCGACGGTCGGGATCATCTTCATCGTCTGCGTCGCAGCGGTATTCCTCGCGCCGTTGTTCGTCCGGCCGCTCAGACGGCTGGAGTCCGGCGCGCGCAAGATCGGGGCAGGCGACTACAACGTGATCATCCCGGTGGAGACCCGCGACGAGATCGGAGATCTGACGAAGGCCTTCAACGAGATGAGTAGAAGCCTGACGGTCAAGGAGGAACTGCTCAACGCGCAGCGCAAGGAGAACGACCAGCTGCTGGCCTTGCTGATGCCCGAACCGGTGGCCGAGCGGTACCGGCAGGGCGAGGAGATCCTCGCCGAGGAGCACCAGGACGTCACCGTGATATTCGCCGACGTCATCGGTCTCGATCGATTGCAGGCCCAGCTGAGCTCCGAGCAATCGCTATCCATCGTCGACGAGCTCGAACGCCAATTCGACGCGGCTGCAGCCGATCTCGGTATCGAACGCATTCGCTCGGTGCGCGCCGGATACCTGGGCAGCTGCGGGCTCAACGTCCCCCGGCTCGACAACGTCCGCAGGACGGTCGAGTTCGCGCGCGAGTGCCAACGCATCGTCGACCGGTTCAACAGCGAAACCGACGGCAAGCTCAGCTTGCGGGCGGGGATCGACACCGGGGTGGTCAGCAGCGGGCTCAGCGGGCGGCCCTCCGTGGTCTACGACATGTGGGGGGCGGCGGTCAACATCGCCTACCAGGTGAAGAGTGGCTCCCGCCAACCCGGTATCGACGTCACCGATCGCGTGTACGAGACGCTGCGCGAGACGATGAACTTCACGTCCGCGGGGACCATCACCGTCGACGGGCAGGAGCAGCGGATCTGGCGCCTGGTGGAGTCGCGATAAGCCGAGGGGTCCGATGAACACCGATGTGTTCCACTCGCCGTGGTTCTACTGGGCCATCGGCATCGCCATCGGCCTGCCGGTCGGGTTGGTGGCGCTCACGGAATGGCAGCACGCGCTGAAGCGCAGGGACAGCTTCCTGGTCCGGCCGGTCACCCTGCTGCGCAACTACCTGCTTCCCCTCGGAGCGTTACTGCTGCTGCTGACCGAAGCCAGACAAGTGCCGGCCAGCGCTACCTCGGTCCGAATGGTCGGCACGCTGTTCGCCTTCGTCGTGCTGGTGCTGTTGCTGTCGGGAGCCAACGCCACCCTGTTCCAGGGGGCCCCCGATGGAACGTGGCGCAAGCGCGTCCCGAGCATCTTCGTCGACGTCGGACGGTTCCTCGTCATCGCGATCGGGCTGGCGCTGATCTTCTCCTACATCTGGGGGGCCAACGTACGCGGGCTGTTCACCGCGCTCGGCGTGACGTCGATCGTCATCGGCCTGACGCTGCAGAACTCCGTCGGCCAGATCATCTCGGGACTGCTGATGCTGTTCGAGCAGCCGTTCCAGTTGGGGGACTGGCTGGAAACCCCTGCAGCCCGCGGGCGGGTCGTGGAGGTGAACTGGCGCGCAGTGCATCTGGAGACCAGCACCGGGCTTCAGATCACCCCGAACTCGGTGCTGGCCGGAGCCTCGTTCGCCAACCTGAGCCGCCCGGAGCACAAGCACAAGATCACCGTGACGACGATATTCGCCCTCGACGATCCGCCGAACCGGGTGTGTGCGATGTTGGCGCGGGTGGCGGCCGACCTGCCGCAGCGGCGCTTGGACGGGACGGTCACCGTGACGCCCTCGGGGGGCCGGGAGTACCGCACCAACATCCCGCTGAACACGCCCGCCGACGACGGGACCGCGAAAACGGTCTTTCTGCAATGGATCTGGTATGCCTCCCGCCGCGAGGGCCTGCACCTCGACGAGGCCACCGATGAGTTCGCCACGCCGGAGCGAATTGCCGAAGCGGTGCGCACGGTGGTGGCGCCGACCTTGCGGCTGGCGATCGATGATCAGGACGCGGTGCTGCCGAGCGCCACCTTGGAGCGCTACGGCGCCGACGAGGTGATCCAACGGTCGGGGGTGGTGCCCGACCGGATGACGTTCATCGTGTCGGGCCGGGTCCGACTCACCGGCGGAACCGACGACGGTCAGGAGATTCGGATCGGCACCCTCGAGGAGGGCGGCTACTTCGGCCAGAGCACCTTGACGCGTCAGGCGGTGATCGGCAACGCACAGGCCATCGACGAGGTCACCGTCGTACACGTCGACCGCGCCCACATCGAACTGTTGGTACAGCGAAACCCGTTGCTGCTACAGGAGTTCGGCCGCACCATCGAGGAGCGTCGAGCCCATGCCCGCAAGGCGCTGACGGCACCTGCCGAGTAACGCCCACCGGCTCGCCGGTTCGGCGCGCCGCTCTGGCAGGCTGGAGGCAGCGCGGAGGACGCGCGAAACCACCGACCCGCTGCAGTTCCGCAGAAGCAAAGGAGCGCATCCGTGCCCGTCACCGTGCTACTGGAGTTGAAGTTCAAGCCCGAAGCGGTCAGCGAGGCCACCGAGGTGTTCCGCCGCGAGCTCGTCAAGACCAGGGCGTTCGACGGAAATCTCGTCACCGACGTGCTGGTCGACGAAGCCGACCCCGCACACTGGGTGATCTACGAAGTGTGGGCATCGGTGGAGGCCGACGAGGCATATCGCGCCTTCCGTGCTGGGGACGGCAAGATCGCCGACCTGCCTCCACTGTTGGCCGCACCACCGGTCAAGACCAGGTACACCACCTCCGACGTCTGACCTTCCCCGGGACCTACGGCGCCACGGCGGGTGTGCTCACCGTTCCAAGCGGTTTCCAACGGTCCGGAGCTACGTTCCCCCGCAGGTAGTCATGGCGAGGGGAGTGGATAGTGATCAAGTCGGGTTATGCCATCGGTGCATTGGCGTGCGCGGTGGTGGGGCTGACGGGCGTCGGGTGCAGCAGTTCGAAGGCTCCGGAGGCGTCGTCGTCGAGCTCGGCCACCAGCAGCTCGAGTGCGGCCAGTTCGACCCACGCCGCGCCGGCCAACGACTTCGCCGGCTTGCTGATCAAGCCCACCGACATCGAGCTGCCGGGTGACACGTTCACCGCCCAGGAGCCGACGGTGAACCCCGGCGGAAAAGACGGTGTGGCAACCGCATTCACCAATCAGACGCAGACCCGAACGATCGGCGACACGATTCTGGTCCTGGCGGACGCCACGGAGGCCAAGGGCGTGCTCGACTCGTCATTGGCCTCGGTGGGGCAATCCGTCGCCGACGGAACCCCCCAACCACTGGCGGTGGGTAGCAACGGAACGCTGGTCTCGGGAACGTCCCCCGACGGTACGAAGGCCGTCACGGTGGTCATGTTCACCGAGGGCAAGGGCTTCGCGCTGCTGGAGTTCGACAGCGCCGTCGGCGACCCGGTGCCGCCGGAGTTCGCGACCGCGGTGGCGCAGAAGCAGGACGACGCCCTCAAGGCGGGCCTGCCCGGCTAGGACCGAGTAGCCCGGTTAGGACCAGGCCTCGTCGAGTTCGCCGAGTGCCGCGATGAGTGCGCTGTTGGCGGTGTAGTCGACGGGGCAGGCGATGATGCTGACGGTGTCGGCGGCCAGCGCCGTTCGTAGCGTGGGAAGTAGCTCGTCGGCCGACGAGATGCGGTAACCCTTGGCGCCGAAGCTCTCGGCGTAGGCGACGAAGTCGGGGTTGGTGAACCGGGTGTCGACGTGGTGGCCGATCTCGAGGTCCATCTTCCAGCTGATCAACCCGTAGGCGTCGTCCACCCAGATGAGCACGACCATGGGTGTACCGATCCGCAGCGCCGTCTCGATTTCCTGCGAGTTCATCAGGAACGCGCCGTCTCCCGTCGCGACCAATACGTTGGCGGTGGGGCGCGCGATCTTGGCCGCGATGGCGCCGGGCAACGTCCACGCCATGGTGGACAGCCCGTTGGAGATCAGACACGTGTTGGGCGCGTAGGTCGGATAGAGCCTGGCCATCCACATCTTCAGGGCGCCGGTGTCGACGAGCACGATGTCGTCGCGCCCGAGCGCGGCCCTGG
>JAHFVB010000549.1 GCA_023264755.1 Mycobacterium sp.
CACTGATCCAACGCGCCGCCGACGCCGGCTTCGAACCATGGGTCGGCGCGGAGGTCGAGTACTTCCTGCTGAAGCGAAATCCCGATGGCAGCCTGGCCACCGCCGACCCCTCCGACACCGCCGCACAGCCCTGTTACGACGCGCGCGGCGTCACCCGGATGTACGACCACCTGACCACCATCTCGTCGGCGATGAACCAACTCGGGTGGTCCAACTACGCCAACGACCACGAAGACGGCAACGGGCAGTTCGAGCAGAACTTCCAGTTCGCCGACGCGCTGACCACGGCCGACCGCGTGATCACGCTGCGGTACCTGCTGTCGATGATCTCCGCCGAACGCGGCATGATCGCCACCTTCATGCCCAAGCCGTTCGCCGATCGCACGGGAAGCGGACTGCACCTGCACCTTTCGCTGACCAGTGCAGGCAATCCCGTCTTCCCCGACGATTCCGACGAGCGTGGCCTCGGGCTGTCCCCCACCGCCTATGCGTTCATCGGCGGCCTCCTCGACCACGCCTGCGCACTGCAGGCCGTGGTCGGACCAACGGTCAACTCGTACAAGCGAACCGGTGCGCTCACCACCGCGTCGGGCGCCTCCTGGGCGCCGCGGCAGCCCACCTACGGCGGCAACGACCGGACCCACTACATCCGCGTGCCCGACGATCAGCGCGTCGAGCTACGCGGCGGGGACGGGTCGGCCAACCCCTATCTCGCGATTGCCGCCGCCCTCGGGGCCGGCATCGACGGCATCAAGCGCAGTGTCGATCCCGGCCCGGTCGGCGCGGCCACCGACCGCCCCACGCTTCCGCCGACGCTGCTGCACGCCGTCGACGAACTCGTCGGCGACCCGGTCGTCACCGGGGTGCTCGACACCGCGGGTCCCGGGGTCGCGGACTACTACGCCAACCTCAAGCGCGACGAATTCTTCACCTACCACAGCACGGTCAGCCCGTGGGAAATCGACCAGTACCTAACCGCCTTCTAGCAGAGGAGAGGACCACCACCATGTGTGGCATCGTGGGACTACACCTGCGTACCCCCGAGCTGTATCCACGGCTGGGCGAACTACTCACCGGCATGCTCTGCGAGATGTCCAACCGCGGCAGCGACTCCGCCGGAGTCGCGGTGTACGGCGACCCGGTGTGGACGCCACCGGGGCAGGGCTGCGTCTCGCTGCTGGCCGTCCACGATGACCCCGAACTCGTCGGTGGCTCAGTCGGTTCCACACTCGGAGTGGACGTTGCGGTCGCCACGGTCGGCGACACCCTCCTGCTGACCGCGAGCGTCGATTCCGAGCAACTGCTGGCCGCGGCCAGGGCGACCTACCCCGACGCGCTCGTCGCCGGCTTCGGCTCGGACCTGGCCGTACTCAAGGGTGTCGGCGACCCGGCCACGTTGACCGAGTCCTGGGGGCTCCCCAAGGCCCAGGGCTGGCAGGGTGTCGGCCACACCCGGATGGCCACCGAATCGGCGGTCACTCCCTCGGGCGCCCATCCGTATGCCGTCGGCCCCGAGCAGTGCCTGGTACACAACGGCTCCTTCGCCAACCACGCCACGATCCGACGCGAATTGCATTCCAGCGGTGTGCGATTCGACAGCGACAACGATACCGAGGTGGGCGCCCGCTTCGTCGCCAGCCGACTGGCCGAGGGCCGCGACGTGGAGACCGCACTGAAGGAGCTCTGCGCCACCTTCGACGGTTTCTACACCCTGCTGGTGTCCAACCGGGACTCGTTTGCCGTCGTGCGCGACGCGATCGCCTGCAAGCCCGCCGTCATCGCCGAGACCCCCGAGTGGGTGGCGATGGGCAGCGAATACCGGGCGCTGGCCGGGCTGCCCGGCGTCGAGCGAGCGGTCATCTGGGAGCCCGAGCCGGAAGTGGTGTACGCATGGAACAGGTGACGTCAGTGTCCGCCAGAACGTTCGACCTTGCGAACACCTCACTGCGCGAAATCAACTCGGCCCTGCACGCCCCGGGGCTCACGGGTGAGTTCGTCATCGCACACTCCGCGGGCGCACACAACGTCGCAGTCGGACTGGACGCGGAGGTCAAGGTCACCGTCGCCGGCCACGTCGGGTACTACGCGGCCGGGATGAACAAGCTCGCCGAGGTCGTCATCGAGGGCAACGCGGGCACCGGCGTCGCCGAGAACATGATGAGCGGCACGGTGTGGGTGAAGGGCAACGCATCCCAGTCCGCGGGGGCCACCGGCCACGGCGGACTGCTGGTCATCGACGGCAACGCCGCGGCCCGCTGCGGCATCTCGATGAAGGGCATCGACATCGTCGTCGGAGGCGACGTCGGACACATGAGCGCGTTCATGGCCCAGGCCGGCCGCCTGGTGATACGCGGCGATGCCGGTGACGCCCTTGGCGATTCGATCTACGAAGCCCGCATCTACCTGCGCGGTGACGCGGCCTCGCTGGGCGCCGACTGCGTCGCCAAGGAGATGCGGCCGGAGCACCACGAGGAGCTGGCCGCGCTGCTCAAGTCGGCCGGTCACGAGGACGACGACACCCGCGACTACACGCGCTACGGCTCGGCGCGCACCCTGTACCACTTCCACGTCGACAACGCTTCGTCCTACTGAGTCCTACCGAGACCTACTGAGTCCTACCGAGACCTACCGAGACCTACCGAGACCTACCGAGACCTACCGAGACCTACCGAGTCCTACCGAGTCCTACCGAGTTTTACTGAGTCCCATTGAGGAACACCTGATGTCCAACGACACCTCCGAAACCAGAGCCCGACTGGGCCTGCGCGAGTCGGCGACGTTCGACCGGCAGACCATCGCAGCCATTCAGCGGGCCGCCGAGACCGGGATCTACGACATCCGCGGGTGGGGCGCCAAGCGGTCGCTCCCCCACTTCGACGATCTGCTGTTCCTCGGCGCATCGATGTCGCGCTACCCGTTGGAGGGTTACCGCGAACGCTGCGACACCGACGTGGTGCTCGGCGGCCGCAACGCCAAATATCCCTTGCATCTGGATATTCCGGTCACCATTGCCGGAATGTCGTTCGGCGCGCTGTCGGGTCCGGCCAAGGAGGCGTTGGGCCGTGGCGCCAGCGCCGTCGGCACCTCGACCACCACGGGCGACGGCGGCATGACGCCAGAGGAGCGTGGCCAGAGCAAGTATCTGGTGTACCAGTACCTGCCGTCGCGGTACGGGATGAATCCCGACGACCTGCGCAAGGCCGACGCCATCGAGGTGGTGCTCGGACAGGGCGCCAAGCCCGGCGGCGGCGGAATGTTGCTGGGCCAGAAGATCTCCGAACGCGTCGCGGGAATGCGCACGCTGCCGGAGGGCATCGACCAGCGTTCGGCGTGCCGCCACCCGGACTGGACCGGCCCCGACGATCTGACCATCAAAATCAACGAGCTGCGCGAGCTCACCGACTGGGAGAAGCCGATCTACGTCAAGGTCGGCGCCACCCGGACC
>JAHFVB010000003.1:0-12893 GCA_023264755.1 Mycobacterium sp.
TTCGCCAAGTCGGCGATCCTCAATGTCGATTCCTCCGACGTGGTCAAGCAGGGCGGCCCGCCATCGGGGGCGCACAGCGACATCTTCCACCCGGAGTTGGCCTGGATCGTCGCGTCCGCGGCGCAGCTGACGGACTGAAGACCACGGCGTTGGCTGACGGCGTCAACCGTTGTCGGGCAGCTTGTTTCGCAAAGGCTAGTAGTGATGCCCACCGTTCTGGCCACCCGTGCTGGAACCGGACGAGCCGCCAGATGGGGCTTGGGTCATGTTCGGCGGTGGCGGAGTGTTGCATTGACCATCGATGACGATCTGGCCTGGCTCGCAAACCGTGTTTCCAGGGTCGGCGATTGCGGCAGGTGCGCAGAGCATCCCAAACGCACCGATGGCGGCCAACAACGACGCGACTCTTACTCGTGGCAGGCGCATGGTGCACCCCCCCTTCCGTTCCAGAGGGGCTACAAGCTACGCCCTGAACCTTCGCTTTGACAGGGGTGTCAGTAACGGAGGCGAACGCTTCTCGTCGCTTGAATGTTATGATTCGCGTCATTTACTAGCGCGTCGCCTCGATGCTCCAGAATGGAAGAACCGTAACCATGCGGCAGCCTGACCGCCTCACGACAGCGGACACCGGTGCCACCGGGGCGTGGGCGACGGCAGCATGAAGCGCGCAGGTGGAGGTCCAGGTGGAGGTCATTGCCATGGCCGGGCGTGACCAGGAGCTGGCTTCGGAGCCCTCGCCGCCCGACGCGACGAGCGTCCGGATATTGGATGCAGTGATGCAGGTGCTGACCGACTTCGGTTTCAAGAAGGCCACCGTAGAACTGGTGGCGAAAGCCGCTGGAGTCGCCCATACGACGGTCTATCGGCGCTGGCCGACCAGAGCTGACCTGTTTCTTGCCGCGATTGTCCGGGAAGTTCACGCCGTCGCCGATGCGGCGTTCGCCGCCGTCGATGACGCTGCGACGTTCGATGACAAGGTGCTCGTCGCATTCGTCGAAGTGGTCTGGTCCGTGCACACGCACCCACTGATGGCGCGCGAACTGCGAACCGACCCGGAGCGCGCGCTGCCGTTGTTGACCACCGCGTCGGCGCCGCTCATGCCTGGGGCGCTCGCGTATGTGGCGCAGCGGCTGCGCGACATGGCAGCCGATAGTGGGGTGGGTCTCGACGATCCAGAGTCGCTGGCCGATGTCTTGTTGCGGCTGGCGCATTCCCTGGTACTGATGCCCAATCCCAGCCGTCCGCTGAGCCGCAAGCTCGACGTCGACGACTATGCCCGGCGCTACTTGACACCGCTGACCCGAGCTGCGGTCACGACGAATATCGGCTCGTGAGCTCATGGAGCACGCGCAACAGTTCGGTGTTGCCGGCCTGATCTGGCGGCCCGACTGCTGCCGCGCCACGGCGGTCGTCTCCACGTTCGACGCTGACCCCGGGGCCGCGAGATGACCGCAACGCCAGGCGAGTTCGGTGCGCCCGGCGCACTGACACCGAGTTGCGTCGCGGAACGCATCCTCGCGGCGGCGTCAGACCTCTGCACCCTCGTCGGCGTCAAACGCACGACGATCACCGACATCGCTCGTTACGCCGACCTCGACGACACGCTCATCCGCAGTCAATGGGAGACCGTGACCGACATCGTCGGCGCAGTCGTCATCCGCGACTTTCACGCCGGCATCGACCACACCGAGTCACGAATTCGCTCGCACGAGCAACTCCGTGACGTGATCGCTGAGGCATTCGCCGCCGCCTACTGGTTCCTCGACAGTCATCCCATCGTCGGGGGAGTGGTGCGCTCCGATGCCGATACCCTCCTGCCGACGGCGACGGTGTCGATCACCGCGGTCGTCACGGCAGTTACGCGCTGGCTGGTCGACGTCGTGACGACGGCCGCGCGTCAGCGCGCCGGTCTGATCGTCGACGCGGAGCGGCTAGAAGAGGTAACCACTCGGCTGATTCAATCGATGTTGTTGGCGCCCAATGTTTCTGCGCCAACCGACACATTCGGGGCGGTCATCGGATACGCGGGACTGCGGTACGTGCCGTTGGTCTATGCCATGTGCCTGCCGGGCGCCGACGAGGCGCCATGTTGAATCGCGACGTGCGATGACGGGACGTCATCGGAGGTGGATGCCGGCGCCGATGCCGGAGCCAGATCTGCTGGCGGCAGAGGTGACGGCGGTGATCGACTCGGCGCTGGATGCGCGCGACGACCGCCGGGAGTTCGAAGGCGCAGTGCTGGATGCCTTCTCGGAGGTGATCTGGACATTGCAGCGCGATCACCGATTGGTGAGCTCGCATTCTGCGCCCGAAACGGCCATGCCGGCAATGATGGCTGCGTCGACGGTGGCGCTGCCGGCACTCGTGGAGGCCACCACACTGCGCCTCGGTGCGCTCGCTGCGGCCACCGGGACTCGACTCGATGACCTCGAATCGTTGGCCGAGATCCTGGTGCGGTTGGCTCACGCTGTACTACTCGTCACCGGGGCCGGATCCGACAGCCGGAGCGATGTGGATGCCTACGTGCAACGACACGTGGCGCCCGTGGTGCGGTATGCCGTCAGCGGACGAGCGGCGCGCATCGACGGCGGCCCGGGGCTGCCGCGGGTGCGCCGGTTTCGCGGGGAGTTGTTGGTAGCCACGCTGATTGCGGCGATGATCGGTTCAGGGGGCTGGATGGCGGTTGCGTCGCGTTCGGCTCCACCTTCGGTGACGCCGACCAATGTCACCGGGACGGTGCCGGAGCCGAGCCAGGAGGTCACGCCGGTGAGTGCGATCTCGACTTCGGCGACCGCTGCGCAGCCGCACCCATCCGAGCCGCCGGCGGCGCAGTCACCGTCGATATCGACGCCCACGCAGGTGTCGCCGCTGCCAACGAGCACACTGACCACCGCCGATCGCACCGCATCAGATGGCTCTGGTGGACTTCCGCCGCGACCTGCGGGCGGGGCGCCGGGTGCTCCGCCTCCGACTCGGGTTCCTTCGACCGTAGGCGCTGGTGGCGCTCCCGCCGCAGGGGCGGGTCAGCCGGGCGCACCCGCAGCGCCGTCAGGTTCCTCGCCAGGCTCGGCTGGTGCCGGCCGCGCTGGGCCCAGCCACGCGGGTCCCGGCGCCGGTGGTGGCGGTCGTCCCAACGGACATCCGTAGCCGGCGCGATGTGACAATGCCTGCGGTCGTTACAGGTTGATTCGCGAATGGCGTTGTCGATCAAGATGACTCGGATTGTCGATGACCAAATGGCAACGATGCCTACGCGTTGCAGTCGGGACAATGGAGGAGACCGCCTCGCCACACGGGGGGTTGTGGCGAGGCGGTCACCGGAGCGCCGTTCTCGTTGCGGTCGCAGCCTCATCAGGGGGTGGGGGCCACGGCCTCTCACGAACGCTCGAACGCTACGATATCACTATCTTCATAGCGCTGCCAAGGCGACGAGGAAACGACGTACGAGGCCCTCGCGCCAGCCGTGATGCGCGAGACTGCCGTCAGATTGGCCAGGTCTCTCGTCGGTGCGCGGCGTCGAAGAACATCCATTCGTAGCGGGCCGTGGTCACGAAGTGCGCGCGGGCGAGCGCTTCCTGCCCAGCGGTCAACGTCGGCCCGGTTTGGTCGGTCAGCTCGAGCACCTCGGCGACGGTGGTGGCGAAGTCCTCGCCGGAATAGCTGTCGATCCAGCGTTGATAGCGCTGATCGGGGGAGCCGCGCTCGAGGAGCGCGGTGCCGACGCGAGCGTAGATCCAGTAGCAGGGCAGGATCGCGGCCAAGCCGTCGGCGAAGCTGCCACCTCGGGTCGTCGCCAGCAGGTAGCTGGTGTACGCCAGCGTCGTAGGAGTCGGCGGGGTCGCTTCGATGCTGCTCGGGTCCAGGCCCAGTTCGGGCAGCAGGCTGCCGTGCAGGGCGAGTTCGACGTCATACACCTCGGCGGCGTGGCGGGAGAACATCGCAGTCGCCGACAGCCCAGGGGCCTTGGCTCCCACAATGTCCAATGCGCGAGCGTAGTCGCGCAGGTAGTGGACGTCCTGGGCGACATAGTGGGCGAAGGCAATCGGGTCGAGCGTGCCGTCGGTCAGACCCGTCACGAACGGATGCTTGAGGGTTGCGTCGAATATCGGCTCGATGTCTGCCCACAATCGAGCAGACCAGGGGGTGATGGAGCCGATGCTTGTCTCGCTGTGATTCATGTACCGGCCTTAATCGTCGATGTCGTCTACTGGTTTCGTTGCCTACGCTCTCGTACCACCCGACCGTAGTGGCATCGATGCGACAGATGCATGAAGGACGGTCCACGCCACGGGGCCGTGGTAAGCGCGGGCCACCGCCTGTGGAATCGAGTAGTCCGCTACTCGGGCTGTTGACGGGGCGCGCGGCCTACGGTTCGTGACTAGTTTGCCAAGGTGCGGAGGGCGGTCGTGGTGATAACCGAGCTCAGGCGGGAGCCGACCCGTCGGACGGACTGGCGGTCGGCATCGGACTTCCTGGCGTCTGCTGCGGTCGGACCGAGCGCACTGGTGATCGAGGGCGAGGCCGGCATCGGCAAGACGACGTTCTGGTCGGCGGTGCTCGACCGCGCGGGAATGCTTGGTTTTGAGGTACTTTCGGCACGCCCGGCGGCAGCGGAATCGGTGTTGTCCTATGCCTCCTTGGCCGATTTGCTCGCCGGAGTGGATCCTTCGGTGTGGTCGGGTTTGCCGAGCCGGCAGTGTGACGCGATCGACCAAGTCCTGTTGCGGGCCAGTGTGCCTGAGAGTCCGACCGATCGGCGGCTGGTCTCCGCGGCCTTTCTCGCAGTCATCGATCGACTGGGCGAGCAGACGCCGATCATGTTGGCGATCGATGATCTGCAATGGTTGGATCCGTCGAGCACGCAGGTCTTGGCGTTCGCAGCACGACGGTTGTCGGGACGGATCGGGCTCGTTGCCGCGGTACGCGCCGACACCAACGGCGCTGCCGCGTCCTGGGTGCAGCTGTCGGCCGGGTCGGTCACTCGCATACGGCTCGGTCCGCTCCCTGTTGGTCAGTTGCATGCGGTGGTATCCGAGCAGCTCGGCCGTTCGTTCCCGCGGCCGACGATAGTGCGAATCTGCGAGGTGAGCGGCGGGAATCCCTTCTATGCAATTGAGTTGGCGCGCAGCCTTTCCGGCCACCGACCGGCCCAGGACATCGCGCTGCCGAACACGTTGTCAGAACTGGTCCGAGCGAGAGTCGGGGGGCTCGACCACAAGGTCCGCAACGCCCTGCTTGCGACTGCCTGTCTTGGAGCCCCGACGGTCGAAATAGTCGCCGAGGCCGTCGGTATGCGCGCAGACCATTTGGTCGAGCTACTGGAAGACGTTGAGGACAAGGGAATTATCGCGATCTCGGGCAATCGCCTTCATTTCGACCATCCGCTGCTGGCCCGGGGTGTCTACACCGATGCGAGCCCGGCTCAGCGGCGTACGCTGCATCGGCGGCTGGCGCAGGTCGTCGCTCAACCGGAGCTGCAAGCCAGGCATCTCGCACTTGCGGCCACCAGTGGCGACTCGACCACACTGCAGGCGCTCGACACCGCGGCGCGATCAGCTCGGATGCGCGGGGCCCCCGCTGCAGCCGCCGAACTGGTCGAGTTGGCGATCGGCCTCGGCGGTGACACACCGGAGCGTCGGATCATCTGTGCTAGAGAACATTTCGATGCTGGCGACCTGGGACGCGCTCGCGCCGTCCTTGAGCAGACGATTGCGCAGTTGGACGCCGGGAGTCTCCGTGCAGAGGCACTCACCGCGCTCGCCGTGATTCGCCTGTACGACGAGGGCTACCGGGAGGCAGCCAATCTGCTGAAACACGCCCTCGACGAGGCAGGTGAGCGACTCGAGTTGAGGGCGCCCCTGCTGGTGGCGTTGTCGTGGGCGCAGTTCAACGCAGGTCGGCTCGGCGAGGCTGTCGAGAGCGTGGACGAAGCCGTAGCGTGCGCCGAACGGCTAGGGGAGCCCAGCTGCCTGAATCAGGCTCTGAGCATGGGTGTCTTGATGCGCTTCCTGCATGGCGATGGCTTCGATCAGACCACCATGCGACGTGCTCTGCAATTGGCCGAAACGTGTTGGTCCCACACGCCGATGCCGTTTCGGCCGAGAGTCCAGGCCGCGCTGCTGCACGCATTCACTGATCAGCTCCACGAGGCCCTCGCGCAGCTTCAGTCCATTCGCTGCGATGCGATCGCGAACGGCGACGATGCGGACCTGGGGGTAGTCCTATTCCACCGCTTCCTGGTCGAGTGCTGGCTAGGGCACTTCTCGGAAGCCCACGTGGTGGCCGAGGACAACATCGAGCTCGCGATGCAGCACCGGAGCGGCCCGACGCTGGTTGGAGCCTTGACTGCCCGGGCCTGGCTTGCCGCTTATGCCGGGGAAGAATCCACCACCCGTCGATTGGTCGCCGAGGCGTTGGCGGCGAGTCAACGGAGCGGGGCCTTCCGGGTGGCTCAGTGGGCCATCAGAGCTCTGGGGTTTCTCGAGGTATCGCTCGGCAACTACGAAGCGGCACTGGAGGTGCTGGAACCTTCGCTCATGGCAGTCGAGCTGGAGCCGAACGCGACGGAGATCGTGATGGCGTCCTTCGTCCCCGATGCCGTTGAGGCCCTTGTTCAGCTCGGGCGCATGGCCGATGCCGAGCCGTTGGTCGCGGCGCTGGAGCGCAATGGGCAGCGGCTGGACCGGGCGTGGATGTTGGCCATGGCAGGGCGCTGCCGCGCGATGGCATTGGCGGCGCGCGGCGACATCGTCGGCGCAAGCGAGGCGGTTGGACACGCCATGGAGCATCACGATCGCCTGACAATGCCGTTCGAACGGGCCCGAACGCTGCTGCTGTTGGGTCAGTTGCAGCGTCGCCAGCGGAAGCGGGACACCGCGGTGGCAACCATCCGGGAAGCGCTGACGGTCTTCGAGGAACTGGACACTCCGTTGTGGATCGAGCGGGCGCGGATCGAACTGGAGCGTTCCAGTGTGGGCCGCAAACGCGGCACGGGGCTGACCCCTGCCGAACAGCGGGTGGCAGAGCTGGCGGCTTCGGGCATGACCAACCGTGAAGTCGCGGCGAACCTGTTCATCAGCGCCAAAACGGTCGAGGCCAATCTGGCGCGTGTCTACCGCAAACTGGGTATCCGCTCGCGCGCAGAACTCGGCCAGCACCTCGGGTCGGAAGCTACCGACAGTCGGCCTCGGCGCATCGCCCAGCGGTAACTCACTCCACGTAAAGACTCACTGCAGCAGTCGATTCCACGGTCAGACGCTGGAATCACATTCGGGCTGCCCATGGCCGCCACAACGCAGCCATGCTCGATCCGAACGTCAAGGAGCGCCGCCGCGAGGAATTTGCTCACAGGTCGATAGCGCAGGTGGTGAACAAATGGAGACATGCCGGTGAATTACAGGCAGCGTCGGCGCAACCGTCAGGTCCTACCGTCGCTGTCATGACGTCGTCGCAGCGTGCCCAGTATGTCCATGGCAAGCACGTCGTCGAAGTGGAGCACCGGCAGCGCGGTAATTCCTCGATCGGCTCGGGCGGAGCGACGAGCGGGCGGCCACCGATCGACTCGCATGCCGAGCTGAGACAAGCCGAGTACTACCAAGGGGTGTTCGACGTACTTCGTGCGACGGTCAACGACGAATTGACTCATCATCGCGCCTTCCTGGCCGCACGCGAGGCAGACGGCGACTTGTTGGGAGTCAGCCGGCTGAAGCGGATCATTCGCGCCAAGGAAGCCGAGCTCGCGGAGATCGACCACATCACGGACGCAATCAGCTACAGATTTCCGACCTCGCAGGTGCGCGACGACCAGGCGTCGAGCATTGCGAGCCGATAGAACGCGTGCGAAGCGACAGTCGTTTGAGGACCGGCCGACATCGACTACACAGCCCGTCTCATTCCGTCGGCGGGATCCGACGCGTGCTCAGGTTGTAGCCGGCGACACAAGACCGATGCCCCAACATGTAGCTACTGAAATCGTCTGTGACCGAGCGCCGTTGGAACTGCGTGATCAGTAGGTTGATGCGATCGTAGTCGCGGGCTCGGATGCGCCCACCGGCTACAGTCGTTCTGTGCCCGGGGCGTTTGCCCCGCGGCGAGGATGCCGTTGTGACGGGACGGGGATTGGCGGTGACTGGTGCGTAACGTCGTGACCGCTTTGGAGGTGCTGGAGGGCGTGGCGCGCAGCCAGCCTGTCGGATTGAGCGCCCTGGCCCGCAAATTGAACCTGCCAAAGACCACCGTGCACCGGTGTCTCACGACGTTGGCGGCGGCGGGTTGGGTCGCGGCTGCCTCCGACGCTCAAGCCCAATGGACGGTGACGTCAAGGGTTTTCACGGTGGCGTTCGCCGCAGCGAACCGCGTGGATCTGGCGAGCAACGTCGTGCCTCATCTGCATCGATTGGCACGTGAGGTGCGGGCAAGTGCACGCGCTCGGATACGCGACGGCGACGAATTGATCGTCATCGAACACGCCGGCGTCGGCGGTTATACGGAGTCGTTGGCCGTCGGGACTCGGGACCTGTTGCATGACGGAGGCGCCGAAGGGGCGGTCGTCCTGGCTTATGCCCCGCCGGAAGAACTCGGCGAGTACATCGAGCGACACCACCTCGGAGCGGACCGTGAGGCGTTTCGGCGTGAACACGCAGTCATCCGCTCCCGGGGGTTTGCGGTCGACAGCCAAGATCAGGGCGCAGCCACCACGTTCGCCGCCGCGATCCGGTTCGGGCCGGGCTGGCCACTGGGAACGGTGTCAGCGAAGATTCCTGTTGCCGTCGACGCCGTGGGCGTACGCGACAAACTGGGCGCGGCCGTCGCCGCCACGGCAGGCGACATCGCCGCCGACCTGGCCGCATCCAGTGGAGCCGTTCACTCGCCTTGACCCATCCCTGGGCGCTGACGACGAACTGACGGCATTTCCCTCGGAGCCGCCCGACGATCGGTGGTCCGTGTGGCGGACCGATGGCCCCGCGGCGTCGCTGGCGCCTAAACACTCGTCGGTATGAGCCCGTCGGTACCTCGACCGGGCACGTATCCCAGGGAAGGAACCAGAAATGAACACACTGCCGCTGAGGTTGGCCCATTCTCCGCAGGACTATCAGGCGCTGGGGTTGCAGCCCGGTCAGATCACCGCCAGCGAACAGCGGATGCACGTCGACGGTAGTCCCGGAACGATGGAATGGTGGTTCATGAAAGCAGATTTGGACGGCTGCATGGTGGCGATCGGCATGATGACCTGTCCATATTTCCTCGCCGAGCTCGGCCTGAAACCAGGCGTGAGCCTGTTCGTTACGCTGCCCGACGGGACCGTGATCGACTCGAGTGCGGTCTTCTCTGCTGATGA
Source organism: Mycobacterium sp. (assembly GCA_023264755.1). Classification (GTDB taxonomy): domain Bacteria; phylum Actinomycetota; class Actinomycetes; order Mycobacteriales; family Mycobacteriaceae; genus Mycobacterium. Next base: position 9,338 of record JAHFVB010000003.1, read on the forward strand.
TTGGTCGTCCGCCCCTGGCGATGACTGCGATGTCCAGGTTGGCAAGAATCGCTTCCGGCGTATCGACGCCAATACCTACCACGCTCATTTCGAGAACAACGGCTACACCGTTGACCTTGAACTCACTCCCACCGCACCCGAATGGCGACCGGAGGCTGGGCACATCATCTTCGGCGAGAACGACGAGAACGTCTTCGGTTGGTCCATCCCGGTACCCGCTGGCGACATCCACGTGGTCATCCGTGGCAACGGGCTCGACATCGACGGCCATGGCACCGGATACATCGACCGCGGCTGGATGAACAAGCCGCTCGGCGAATTCCTGCACGACTGGAACTGGTTCCATTGGGAGTTCAACGACTACACCGTTCTCGCGGTGTACATGACGTTCGAGAAGGAATACGGCTACCCCGACATTCCATTCTTCATGGTGTTCCGCGGCGACCAACTGCTCGCCGGGGGACCGGGCACCCAGGACAGTGACCACATCACCTATGGCATCGAAGGCTCCCAGGTGGACCCAGTAACCGGCAAGCCGGTACCGGACGCATTCACCTACGACTATCGCGACGGTGCCACTCGCTTCACCCTGTCGGTCAAGAACGAGACGGCAACTGCCCAAATCAATTTCGCCGACGTTCTGCCTGGAACCGAAGCGGAGAAGTCGCAGGCCTCGATTTATGGTGGCGCCATGCTGCGATTCACCGGACCCGCCGAACTCACTCACTACGAAGATGGCGAAGTCGTCGAGCGAGTCCAGGTCCGGACGGGCCCGTTCTACGAACTCATGTACATGGGCGCCGCATCCGTGACGTCTGGCGCCACCAGGGGGTAGAGCGGGTGGCGCCGGCTACGCGAAACTCGACCGCGAAACGTGCCCTGCGTCACATACTGACCAAATGAGGAATTTGGTCAGTATGCTCGCAGGGCATGGCGGTGAGGCGCAACCGTTTCATCGACGCGATCACGCCGCCAAGATCGAAAGGTCATGTGCTGATGAATTGCCTTCCCGAGGATCAGTCCGACAAGGCTCGCCGAACACTGGCCGCAGCCCACGACCTGCTCACCACCCGCGGGATTAAAGCAGTCACGATGTCCGATGTGGCGGAGAAGGCCTACGTCGGCAAGGGCACCGTGTACCTGTATTGGCCCACCAAGGATGACCTTCTCGTGGGTTTGATCGCGCGCGACATGCTCGCCGTCGTCGACACCTTGGTCGCAGAACTCACGGCCGACCCCGAGCTGGCTCGACCATCCCGATTCTGCCTGTTGGTATTCCAGACCATTACGAACCGGCCCCTTGTCGCAGCGTTCGATGCTCACGATCGCGATCTGCTCGGAGCCATACTCGAGCATCCCCGCGCCATGGCCTTCGATGAAGCACTGGGACCGCGGGCGCTTGTCAGCGCCCTGGTTCCCGTCTGGCGCCGCTTCGGCTTGGCCAGGACTGATTGGGACGTCGAAGAACAAGTTTTGAGCCTGCACGCTCTGACGATCGGAATCAAGGAATCCACCGTGAGACCGCTGCCGCGTTTTGCCGGCGACTACACGCACGTTTACCGCAAGTGCGTCACGGCACTGCTGGGGCCTGAAGACGCTGACGAAGCCCAGATCGCATCTGCGGCAAGCGAAATCATCGACAAGCTCTCAGTCGGGCGCGCCGCCGCCAGGTCGTCATTGGTCATCAGCGAGTCACGACAGAACCGCTGATCTTCTTCTGCCACATCGAATATGTCCACCAGGACACCGGCACATCATCGAATCAGACAGGAAGTGTTAACGATGCTCAAGGTCACGATCCTTCTCAAGGCCAGCCCATCCGTCGAGCTCGGCGAGTTCGTCGCTCAACGCACCGATGCCTCGGAGGCGATCTTCGATCGTTTGGCGCACACCAAAGGAGCGCTCCGGTACGCCCAGAATCACTGTTTGCCGGCCGACAACCCCATCGCCAGCGCGGGGAGCAGCGCATTCGACGCTGCGGAAGAGTACTGGTTCGACACCATCGAGGCGGCCCGCGAATTCTTCTCCGATCCCGGAGCTACGGTTCTGCGCGACCAACCAACAATCGACCTGTCGGCATGCCGGGAAGTCGCTGGCAACGTTCACCCGATCTGGGATTCCGCCCCTGAGGCGACCAAGATTCTCATCTTCGGACGACGCAAGCCCGGACTGTCGGTCGAGGAGTACCGCCACCATTGGATCAACGTCCACGGACCGCTGGCGATGGCCAGCCCGTTCGGCCACGAGGTGCGTGGACGAGTGGAGTATTGCCCTGCAGACGAACTCCACGTCACTGGATTGCAATTGGCCGACGTCGACGGCACTGGCACACTGACCGTGAAGGTGGGCCCGGACGGCTTTGGCGACCTGACGGACAACGACTACTACCGTGATGTCCTAGCGCCAGACGAACTACGCTTCGGCGACCCGGCGCATTCCAGCGGCATGGTGGTCATCGAGGACTGCGTATGGGGTGAAATGCCCTACACGATCCGCTGAAGTCGCACCTGCCCGCCGGTCAGGCCTGCTCTCCGACACTCAGTGCCTCGAGGACGAAGTCGGCTGGACTCGAGTAGGCGTCCTTGCCCTTGACGCCCTGCATGAATCCGGTGTGTTGAACCGGCACGTCCGCCAACGCCGCAGACAACGATTCCACCGTCCAGCCGTTCTCGCCATTGTCGATGTGATGTCCCACTGACCAGCCGTCGAAGATGGTGATGTCGTCGCCGACGACTCCGAAGATTCGGCCGGTGAATCGCAGCCCGGGAGACGATAGATATGTGACCAGTGCGGCTGCGTGTTCTGGGGCAAATCGGTCGAATCCGTCAGCAACCGGCTGGACCAATTCAGCGAAGATGGCCTCGCTGCTGCGGGTACGAGCCACCGGCGCAACGCCGTTCACGCGGACGCCGAGGTCCGCTAGCTCCATTGCGCTGGTGATGGTCAACGCTGCCACACCAGCTTTCGCGGCGGCGTACATCGGATTGCCGGGCACGGGTGTCAGCCCGATGCCGGAGCTGATATTGACGATTCGACGGCCGGCTTCCGGGCCTTGCTTTCGCCAGTATGATGCTGCCCAATGGCTCACTGCCGCAGTGCCGTTCAAGACGACGTCGATGGTGCGTTCCCAATCGAAGCGGGTCGCCGCGTCAATCGGAGCGAATCGGTTGATGGCCGCATTGTTGACCACGATGTCGAGCCGGCCGAATGTGTCGACCGCAGTGTCGATGAGACCCTCAACCGCATCCCAGTCGGAGATGTCGATGGTGTTGGCCACGGCGCGACCGCCGGCAGCTGTGATCGATTGGACCGCCCCGTCTGCGGGCCCGCTGCTCGGTACGCCGTCGCCGGCGAGTTCGCCGCCAAGATCGTTCACGACCACTGCCGCTCCGGCTCGGGCGAGTGCTTCGGCATGTGCGCGGCCCAGGCCTCGTCCACCGCCGGTCACGATTGCGACTTTGCCATCCAGTTCGGGCATGTCCATCTCCTGGGTTGAAAAGCTTTGGGCGCGTGGGACGTCCCGCGTCGCGCGGTTCTCCTGCGGATGACCTTCAGC
>JAHFVB010000003.1:12903-28456 GCA_023264755.1 Mycobacterium sp.
AATATTCATCAGAAGTCTGTCTACCAGAACATTCATCAGAAGAGAATACCGACGGACAAAGTGCATTGCGCCAACCTCGCGCCTAGCCATGGGGAGACGCGCGTAGCGCAGGTGGTCGAGCCGCGATCCGCTGAACAGTCTTGGACTCGGAGTCGCCCGGGGCCGTGTGGCCTACTCAGGGTGCAGCTGGCCCACCGAGATGACCCAAGATGCGACCGAGCTGTTCTGCGTAGAAGTCCACGAATTCGGGATCGGACGGATCGACTCGGGATAGCGCACGAGTGAAGTGCGGGATCGCGATCGGCGCCATGTTCGCGGCGAACAGCACCAAGGTCACAATGCCGGGGTCGAGATCGGGATGGATTTCGCCGCGTGCCTGTCGTTCGCGGGCGTTGGCGAGCAGGGGTGCCAGGCGTTCGGCCAGATCGGCATGATCTCGGTCATGCTGGCCCTCTCGAATGAGCGCGCGGCCCCAGTCTGGACTCTCATTCGCCTGGTGTACGAGCTTGGACAACGCCTCCGTGAAAGAGTCGGTGATCGCTGCGGCGTTGGCACTGGTGGTGATCCAGTTCTCGCTGAGCGCGTCGAACAGACCCTGCTTGCCACCGAAGTGATACGTGATGAGTTGATGGGCCACACCCGCCCGCTCGGCAATCCGCATGACGCGAGCTCCGTCGTACCCGAACCTGCCGAACTCCTCGCTTGCGGAATCCAGAATCAGCTGGCGGGTGCGCGCTGGATCACGGCGTTGGCCGGGATCGGTGGAGCGACGACGGCGCTGAGTCGATTTGTTCGCGTCGTCGGATGCCGGCGCTACAGGAGCCGCGGTTTTGGTTCGCCCAGTGGGTTTGGCTTGAGCCTTCTTCGACGCGGTCACGCCGGATCGGCTCTTCGTTCCGGAGTTCGCGGTCTTCTCACCGTCCATCTTCTTGTTTCTGACGGTGTGACCGTTGGGGGTGCCAGCCGCGCGAGTGGCGCCGTTCGTGCGGGGCTTCCGTGCCGAAGCCGAGGTGGATGTGGGTCGCGCCATGTTTCAAAGCTACAACCACCTCGACTGATCGGCGCGTTTGACCACGTGCACAGCGACCGGGTCGCGCCGCCGCTGCCACCTGTCCCGCTCGGCAGTCCGGCGAGGGTAGTGCAGCAATCGGCAGCGTGAGCGGAGGAGTTCGTGCGGACTCATTCGCCTCAATGAGTCCGGGAGGCGAGCTAGTCATTGACTAACCCAGATGAACGACGTACTTTGTGTTCAGCGCCACACCGATGAATAATCATCAATGCCCACGGGAACCTGAACAAGTTAAGTGATTTGGTTCTGCGCCGGGAGCTTTCGTGTCCACTCAGTGGAAGCGCGCCCGGCAGCGCCACCACCTGGACGACTGTGCACGCTAAGGCCTGATTGCCGGGCAGTCGTACCTCCAGATCCGACGAAGGAGTCATGTTGAGAGAGCCCCTCAAGTACGACGTCGCTAGTGCCGCCGCTCAGGCCGTCATAGAGATCGGCCGCGAGAAGGGGTTGTTCCTGGCGGTTTCGGTGGTCAATCGCGACGGGATTACCAAAGTCATTCTGAGCGACGACGGGGTGGGGCCGATGGGGGTGGAGACCAGCAGGCGCAAGGCCTATACCGCCGCAGTAACCGGAATGCCCACCACGATCTTTGCCAAGTTCGCCTCGAGCCCCGAAGTGGCTGCCGCACCGCCGCACCTGATCGACGCGCAATTGCTGCCGATGCCCGGTGGGTGGCCGATCGTGGTCGACGGGGAGGTCATCGGCGGCATCGGCGTCGGTGGCGCCGACGGCGTCACCGACGACAACGTGGCGCAGCAGGCGCTTGAAAAGTTCGCGGCGCAGTGGTGACTCAGCGGAGCGCACCGCCGGTGCGCGAATGCGCCGGCATCAAAGTGGAGGTACAGGCCCGATGATCAAACCTTGGCTCTTCGAGTTCTTTCATTCCGTACACGACCCGAGTCGGCGCGATCAGTCGACTGCTGTCCAAGATCAGTTCCAGTACTACTTCGACCTCTGGGTGAACGCGGAATCGACAGGCTGGGAAGGAATCTTCTTCAGCGAGCATCACTTCGGGCCGGGGTACAGCCCGTCGCCCAACATCGTCATCGCCCATCTGGCGGCGCTGACCAAGACGCTTAGGCTTGGTGTCATCGGCACCGTATCCGCGTACACGACACCGTGGCGGGTGGCAGAAGAGTTCGCGATGTTGGATCACTTGACGCAGGGTCGCCTTGAGCCGGGTGTCGTTAGCGGCATCCCACCAGAGCTGGCCGTCGTCGGCATCGACCGCGAAACCGCCATCGAGGTACACGGCGAAATCTTGGATGTGCTGCTTGCTGCGGTGGCGAAACCGATACTGTCTCACCACGGCAAGCATTTCTCGTTCGAGGACATCCGGCTGACACCGGGCTTCTTTCAGGAGACTCCGGCCGTGTGGACTGCTGCCACCAGTACCGAATCCGCGCGTCGCGCAGGGGAGCGCGGTCTCAAGATGTGTAGCGGGTTCGCCGACGTCGAGGTCTTGGTGCCGGCCTTCGAGGCCTACCAACAAGGCGCCGCGTCGGCCGGACATCCGACCGGACCGGACCAAGTCGCCATCCGACGCTCGGTGACTCTCGTCGAGACGGAGGCTGAGGCCGAGCACGCACTGGACATTGCCAAAGAAGGCACCAGAGAGCTATTTGCGGTGAGCGGCGAAGCCATGAAGATGCCCGACGCGCCGGCGAAGCCAATGGAAAAGGACGAGTTGGTCTGCGGCACTCCCGCTCAGGTGGCCGACGAGATCATCCGCCAATGTACTGCGCTGGGGGCCGGCAACTTCCTGGCTACCTTCAACGTCTTCGATCAGCAGGAGCTGCGCAAGCAGCATGAGCTGTTCGCCACGCATGTCATTCCCCGGCTCCGGGCCGCTGAGATCGGATGACGACGATGACTGAATTCACCACCCAGTGCTATGCGGGCGGTGGGGACGACCGTCACGAGCTCGACGTGTTCACACCCACGGCATCCGAGAATCTGCGGACCGCGGTGTTGATCCTGCACGGCGGCGCATTCGTGCACGGCGATCGCACCGCGGTGCACGCCAGGGCGAAGGCGTACGCAGCCCGCGGCATCACCGCGATCGCTGTCGGGTATCGACTCCTGGACTCGGCCCCTTGGCCCGCCCAGGTCGATGACGTCAGGGCAGCGCTGGAGTGGACGACCGCCCATGCCGATGAGCTTGGTATCGACGAAGACCGCATCGTCCTTCAGGGGCACAGTGCTGGAGCGCAACTCGCGATGGTTACAGCTGGCAAGAACGTCGCTGATGGTGGCACCAGGATTGCCGCAGTGGTCGGGTACTTCGCGCCGCTCGCGATGGCGCTGGCCCCCGCACCCGGAATACTTCCCGCGCAGATGCTATTTGGGCCGGAAGCAACCGAGGAGGCGGCCGAAGCGGCCAGTCCGATTTCCTACATCGGACCGGACTTTCCGACGACGGTGCTGGTACACGGCGCGGGTGACCGCTTCATTCCGGCTGTCGCCAGTCTCAAGCTATACGAGGCTCTTGCCGCAGCCGGGGTCACTGCTGAACTACACCTGATTGCCGCCCAGGACCACGAGTTCGACATGACTCCGCGGTACACCGAATCGTCCACCGATGCCGTCGTCGCATTCCTGCGCGCGCAGGTCATCGAGCCTGACACCGCCGAAACTGAAGTGCGTGAGTCGAATCCGTTCGTCTCGATGCCGCCCCCGGGCGGACCACCGGCCTGACACAGCTTGCCCCGCTATCAGTTCGGATCGCGGGGCAGCCCCTAGCCGTGTTGGACGGATTCCTGACGGCTGGGGGCGCCAGCCCCGCGAAGGAGCGTGATGTGGAGTTGACGACCGTAGCTCAGGCTGAGGACGCGTGGAACGACGCGTTCCTAGCTCCGACCGTCGAACCGATGAGGCTGCTGTTGCACCCGGATTTCATTGCGGTGCATGGTCCGATCGGTCATATCCAGGATCTCGACGAGTTCATCAACGATGCAGCCGCGCGACCGCGGCCGGTCGAGGTCGCAGTCCTGGCCCGCACAGTCCGGGAAATCAATGACATGGCCACTGTCAGCTGTATCCAGGAGCTGCGCATTCCATTTGCACCCAATGTGCCACCGTTCACAATTCAGGCGGCGGTGACGCGCGTGTGGGTGCGCGACGGGGGGACTGATTGGTCCCTCGCGCATCTGCAGATGGCTCGTCGACTGCCCCCCGGCTAGCGCCGAGCCAACGTCGCTGGCCGTACTCCACGCGGCGGCCCCGCTCTGAACCTCGTTCTGCCGGATGCGACGAACCTGGGTTGGAAGTTGGCGGCTGCGGTTGGAGACTCACGCGCCCATTAGTTGCTAGGCGGCTACGGCTCGGAGCGACATCCCGTGGGCCGACGGGTGATGATGAATTCTCTCGCGCAGTTGCTCGCCGGTGCCGACGTTCGCTTCGACGCGCTCGATCGATGGAAGTGGTTGCCCTCCGAAGCGGACGAGCGGCCAGAATTCGTCCGCTGACTACGGCGAACCGGCCACACCTGTGTGATTTTCATTGAATGGAAGTCCGATTGTGAGCCGGGCCACTACCTGGTTAGCGTCGCAGCGTGTCGTCGAGAGCAAGTTCCTGGTCAAGCGTGGTCGGCACTGGAGCCGCCCATGATCCGGGAGTAGGAATCTAATGGCCTTCCTGGATGCGGCGGCGAAACCCGCCCGTGCGACAGGCGATTTCGTGCTCTTCACGCTCGAGGTAGCAGTGGTTGCGTTCACTCGCCGTTTGGCATGGCGCGAGGCGCTGCTCCAAATGTGGTTCGTGGCCCGGGTGTCGATACTGCCGACACTCCTGCTGGCCATCCCGTTCACCGTGTTGACCGTCTTCATGCTGAACATTCTCTTGATCGAGTTCGGTGCCGCCGACTTCTCCGGCGTCGGAGCATCGTTCACTGCCGTCACCCAGATCGGTCCCATTGTGACCGTGCTAGTGGTGGCGGGAGCCGGAGCGACCGCCATGTGTGCCGACCTCGGTGCCCGTACCATCCGCGAGGAACTGGATGCGCTACGCGTTCTCGGAATCGACACCAACCAGGCCCTCGTTGTCACGCGGGTGCTTGCAGCGACATTGGTGGCGATGCTGCTGTCCTCGGCGGTGTCCGTGGTCGGGCTCGTCGGCGCCTACCTGTTTGCCGTCTATGCGCAACACACCAATCCAGGCGCCTTCGTGGCGAGCCTGACGCTCTTGGTGGGACTTCCGGAGGTGATCGTCGCCCTCGTCAAGGCCGCGCTCTTCGGTCTGTCGGCCAGTCTCATCGCTTGTTTCAAGGGCACGACCGTCGGCGGTGGTCCGGCTGGTGTAGGTAACGCCGTCAACGAGACGGTGGTGTACAGCTTCATCGCGTTGTTCTTCATCAATGTGATCGCCACGGCTGTCGGGGTGAAGGCAACGGCATGAGCGTCGCGACGAGGGGTCCGGCTCCACGCCTTCAGAACCGCCTGGCGCGATTGGCTGGCGGTTGGAACCGCGTCGGGCAGCAGACGTTCTTCTACAGCCGGACGATCCGCTCGGCATGGGATGCTTGTATCCACTACCGCATCGAAATTGTCCGACTGGTTGCACAGATGAGTTTGGGCACAGGCGCTTTGGCTGTCATCGGCGGCACCATCGCGATCGTCGGCTTCCTGACGCTGTCGACCGGTGCCCTCATCGCGGTTCAGGGCTACAACCAACTATCGGGTATCGGCGTCGAGGCGATGACCGGGTTCACCTCTGCGTATCTGAATGTCCGGCTGATCGCACCGCTTACGTCGAGTATCGGGCTGGCGGCGACCATCGGTGCCGGTGCTACCGCACAGTTGGGCGCTATGCGCATCGCCGAGGAGATCGACGCGCTGGAGGTGATGGGCATTCGGTCAGTGGCGTATCTGAGCTCCACCCGGCTCGTGGCGGGGGCGATCGTGGTGATCCCGCTGTACTGCGTGGCGGTGATCATGTCCTTCACTGCAGCGCGTTTCGGTACCACGTTCGTCTACGGGCAGTCCGTCGGCGTCTATGACCACTACTTCTACACCTTCCTGAACCCGATGGATCTGCTGTGGTCCTTCTTCCAAGCAATGGTCATGGCCGTCGTGGTGATGCTGGTCCACACCTACTACGGATATACGGCATCGGGCGGACCCGCCGGAGTAGGTGAAGCGGTCGGTCGCGCGGTCCGGACTTCTCTGGTGTCCGTCGTCTTCGTGACACTGTTCGTGACTTTGGCCATCTACGGCCGAGCGGCCGGCGTCAATCTGGCGGGATGACCAAATGACCTCAGGCGTCGAAGAATCCCGCATCCATCCAGCGTGGTGGACGGTGATCCTGATCGTAGGCGTTGTCATGCTGGTGGTGCTGACGAGTTTGTGCTACGTAGGTGCGTTTTCCTCCTACGTCACCGTCCTGCTGAAGTCCGATCGGTCGGGTTTGATGATGGAGTCCGGCGGCAAGGTAAAGATGCTCGGCATTCAGGTCGGTCAGGTCGCCAGTGTCGTCGGCAAGGACGGCAATGCGCAGATTGCGCTGGAGCTGTTTCCCGATCAGATCCAGCACATCCCGGCGAACGTCGGAGCTCAGATTCGTGCCACCACGGCCTTCGGTGCAAAGTACGTGGAGCTGATCTACCCCGACGATCCAAGCACCAAGCGGATCGCAGCCGGAATGGTGCTGCTGTCTCGTAACGTGAGCACCGAAGTGCAGACGGTGTTCCAGAACCTGGTCAATGTGTTCGACAAGATCGATCCACCCAAGCTCAACGCCGTCCTGGCCGCGGTTGCGCAGGGCGTCCGCGGGCGCGGTCCAGCGCTCGGTCAGGCGATCAGCGACACCAATGCTGTTCTCACCTCATTGAATTCGCGTGGCGATGCGCTTCGACAGAACTGGGTGTCCCTGGCGGGTGCCGCGCACAGCTACGACGCGGCGGCCAAGAGCATCGTGGCCATTCTCGACGCGAGCGCGGTGAGCAGCGAGACGATCACTCGTCAAGCGGGTGACCTCCAGTCCGTGCTGCTGAACACGATCGGCCTCGCAGACAGCGGGACCACGCTGCTGGGACCCAGCCAGGACCACTTCATTCGGGGAATCAATACCTTCGAGAGCACCGCGGCATTGCTGGGCGAGTACAGCCCGGTCTATACCTGCTTCCTACAGGGCGCAAACCACCTCACCGAGACGGCGCCGGACATCATCGGCGCCGATGGCAGATCGGTTGTGTTGGATGCCTCGCTCGGATTCTCTACGGATCCCTACCGCTATCCCGACAACCTGGCCTTCGTGGGCGCCAAGGGTGGCCCAGGAGGCCGTCCGAGCTGCGGATCGCTACCGGTGGTCAAGGACGACTGGCCGCAACGCTATCTGGTGACAGACACCGGGTTCGGTACCGGACTGGACAAGCGCCCCAACCCTGGCATTGCACACCCATGGTGGGTGAACTTCCTACCGGTGACGCGTGCGATACCGCAGCCGCCGAGCGTACGAGGTGATGGTCCACCTGCGATCGGACCGGTGCCGTATCCAGGTGCACCGCCCTACGGTGCACCGATGTACGGCCCGGGAGGGGTCCCGCTCTATCCGGGCGTACCGCCGGTCCCGCCTCCGACGCAGGGCCCGCCCGATGATCCGATACCGCTGGCCCCTCCACCCTGACCCACCCCGCTGACTGAGGAGTCCCAGATGAACAACGCGCTCGGAAAGGCCGTGGTGCGTCTGGTCGGGTTCGTGTCGGTGTGTTTGATGGCCTTGTTCGCGTTGATAGCGGTGTTCGGCCAACTGCGGTTCCAAGAAGGTACGGTCTATCGCGCCGAGTTCACGTCGGTATCGGGTCTTCGGCCGGGCAACTTCGTCCGCATCGCCGGTGTGGAAGTCGGCAAGGTCCAATCGATCTCGGTTACTCCGGCCGTCACCGCCATCGTCGAGTTCACCGCCGATGAGGGGGTGAAGCTGACCAAGGGCAGCCGGGCAGTGATCCGCTACGAGGATCTGGTGGGCGGTCGCTACCTCGCTCTGGAGGAGGGGGCTGGCAGCCCAGCCATGTTGAGAGCGGGCGAGACGATCCCGACCCAAAACACCGCGCCAGCACTCGATCTCGACTCACTGATCGGTGGGTTCCGACCACTGTTTCGCGCGCTGGACCCGAACCAGGTCAACACCTTGACGTCACAGTTGATCAAGGTGTTCCAGGGCCAAGGCGTCACCATCACCTCCTTCCTAGACCAGACCGCTTCGCTGACGAGCGCACTTGCAGACCGTGACCAACTGATCGGAGAAGTCATCACCAACCTGGCCACAACGCTCAAAGCCGTCGGTGAGCAAAGTCAGCGACTCGACACCGCCGTGGTCTCACTGTCCGAACTCGTGAACGAATTGGCAAGCCGACGCGCTGAGGTCGTCAGTGGCATCGCCAACGGTGATGCGGCGGCGGCGACCATTGCCGACCTGCTGGCGCAGACCCGAGCGCCGCTGAACGAGACCCTGAGCCAGACCGACAGGGTGGCCAGCATTGCCGTTGCCGATCACGACTACCTCGACAACCTCCTCAAGACACTGCCGGACGCCTACCAAAAGCTGTCAAGACTCGGCCTTCATGGTGATTTCTTCTCGTTCTACCTGTGTGAACTAGTGCTCAAGACAAATGGCAAAGGCGGGCAGCCCGTGTATACCCGGATAGCCCAGCAGACTTCGGGACGGTGTACGCCAAAGTGAGGACTCGTATCCAGCGAAACCCATTGGCGGTTGGACTCATCGGGATAGTCGTCGCCATCGGAGCGGTGTTGTTTGCCTTGCAGTACGACAAACTCCCGATCTTCAGGTCGGGAACCACCCATCGCGCCTACTTCTCCGAAACGGGCGGTCTACGGACCGACGCCGAGGTGCAGGTGGCCGGCTACGAGGTGGGTAAGGTCACCGGAATCGATCTTGACGGCGATCGTGTTCTGGTGACGTTCACCCTGAGCAACGGTATCGCGCTCGGTGACGACTCAGAGGCGGCCATCAAGACCAAGACACTACTGGGCACGAAGTTCATGGAGGTCACTCCTCGTGGCGACGGCACCCTAAATGGGCCCATCCCCGTGGAACGCACCACCGCGCCGTACCAGCTACCAGATGCCATCGGTGAGCTCAGCAACACCATCAGTGGCCTAGACACCGGACAGCTCTCGGACGCCTTCAGCACCCTGGCGCAGACCTTCGCCGACACTCCGGCTTCGGTGCGGCCAGCCCTCGAAGGCGTGGCGCGGCTCTCCAACAGCCTGGCAACCCGTGACAAGCAGTTGCAATCCTTGATCCAGAACGCGCAGAAGGCCAGCGCCGTACTGGCGTCGCGCACCGACAAGATCGTCGGACTCGTGCGTGACACCAATGCCTTGTTGGGCGAATTGCTCACGCAAAGCCAGGCATTGGGCAACCTCTCGGCGGACATCTCTGCGTTGTCCCAGCGGCTGACGGAATTCGTCGCCGACAATGCGGACCGGTTCAAACCCATCCTGGACAGGTTGAACGGTGCACTGGCCATCGTCGACAACCGCAAAGCGCAAGTGCAGAAGTCGATCAAGATGTTGAACAGCTTCTCGCTATCGCTGGGCGAGACGGTGTCCTCCGGTCCCTTCTTCAAGAACTACATCAGCAATCTCGTACCAGGGCAGTTCGCGCAGCCATTCGTCGATGCGGCGTTCTCGGACCTGGGGCTCGATCCGAATGTGCTTCTCCCGTCACAACTCACCGATCCGCAGGTGGGACAGGAAGGCACCCCAGCGTTGCCGATTCCGTACCCGCGCACCGGGCAGGGCGGTGAACCGAAGCTCTCTTTGCCCGACGCCATCACCGGGGTGCCCGGCGACAGTCGGTACCCCTACCGGGAGCCGGTGCCCCCGCCGCCTCCCGGTAGTCCGCCGCCCGGGCCCCCGGCTCCTCCAGTTGGGGTCGACGCGATTCCGACACCCACGCCGACGCCCGTCTACGCGCCGGCGCCGAATGAACCAGCAATCCCCGGCGGGAGTCAATGATGGCGCGCTCGACTCAACGCGCACTGGTGGGCCTGCTCCTCGTCGTGATCGTTCTGGCGGGTAGCGTCGTCGCGCTCACCGATCGTTCTGTGGCTCACCTGTCACACATCACCGCGTACTTCGCCAACAGCAACGGCATCTTCGTCGGTGACGACGTCCGCATCCTGGGTGTCAACGTAGGCCGCATCGAGACCATCGATCCGCAGCCCGATGGTGTGAAGATCGAGTTCGCCGTGCAGGGCAAGTACCGTGTGCCCGCCGCAGCCAAAGCTGCGATCCTGTCGCCCACCCTGGTCACCGCGCGCGCCATTCAGCTCGTACCCGCCTATACGACTGGTCCGGTGATGGCCGACGGCGCGGTGATACCGCAGAACCGCACCGTGGTTCCGGTGGAATGGGACGATGTCCGCGGCGAGTTGCAAAAGGTTGCCCAGACGCTGCAGCCAACCCAACCCGGTGGAGTCAGTTCGCTTGGCGCTCTGATCAATACGGCGGCGGCCAACCTGAAGGGCCGAGGTGGCGCCATCCGGGACACTATCGTCGAGTTGTCGGATGTGTTGTCCCTTCTGGGAGATCACAGCAACGACGTGTTCGGCACCGCTAGGAATTTGGCGATGCTGGTCTCCGCGTTGCATGACAGTGCAGATCTACTCGGCCAACTCAACCAGAACTTGGCCGGGGTCAGCGCGCTGCTTGCCGACCGGCCCAACGAGGTCGGAGCGGCCGTGCATGACTTCAGCGTTGCAGCCCAGGACGTCGCCGGTTTCGTCGCGCAGAATCGCGAGACGATCGGAGTCACCTCGGACAAGTTCACGTCACTCTCCCAAGCGATCACCGAGAGTCTGGCCGACATCAAGGAGACCCTCCACGTCGCGCCGAACACACTTGCCAATTTCAACAACATCTACAACCCCGCCACCGGCGGTGTCGGTGGCGCAATGGCAGTGAACAACTTCGCCAATCCGATCGACTTCATCTGCGGTGGCATCCAAGCGGCGTCCCGGATGAACGCGGATCAATCGGCGAAGCTCTGCGTGCAGTACCTCGCACCAATCATCAAGAACCGCCAGTACAACTTTCCACCCATCGGCACCACCATCGGACTGGCCGCACCTCTGCCGATCGCAGGCGCCACGATTCGACCGAACGAGATCACCTATAGCGAGGACTGGATGCGCCCGGATTTCGTGCCGCCGGCGGCACCCGCGCCGCCGCCCGCCGACCAGCCTGCCGAGCCGTTGCCCGCAGCGACACCGGCTGCCTCAGCTGAGGCTCGACCGACGGAGACGAACCCGCAGGCTGGATTGGCAGGCTTGATGGTGCCCGCAGGTGGTGGGTCGTGATGCGGCGCAAGTTGGTACACGCGTTGGCCTTGGCCGTCATCGGGATCACCGCCAATGGGTGCGGTTGGCAAGGGCTCAACTCATTGCCGTTGCCGGGGGTTGAGGGCGCCGGCCCCGATGGATACACCATCCAGGCGGAGCTCCCGGATCTGGACAATCTGAAACAGAATTCGCGGGTTCGCGTTGGCGATGTCACCGTCGGCAGCGTGTCCAAGATCGAACGGCGGGGATGGCACGCACTCGTGACCATGCGCCTCAACGGTGATGTCGTGCTACCCGCCAATTCCACGGCCGTCGTCGGCCAGACCAGCCTGCTCGGGTCACAGCACGTCGAGCTTGCCGCCCCGGTCGGATCACCGCCTCAGGGCAGGCTGACGCAGGGCTCTGTGATTGGGCTGCACCCCGAGCTCACCTATCCGACCACTGAACAGACACTCGCCACGATGTCATTGCTGCTCAACGGCGGAGGGCTGGGTCAGTTGCAAGACATCACCACCGCCTTCAGCACTGCGGGGGCCGGTCACGAGGAAGAGCTCAAGAACCTCCTCTCCGAGGTGGACGAATTCACCGCCAACATCGACCACCAGACAACCGACATCATTGCGGCAATGACCAGTCTCGACGGTGTGACCGGTCAACTCGCCGCGCAGGAGCCCGTACTGGACCGGGCGATGCGGACGATCCCGCAAGCGCTAGCGGTGCTCAAGGATCAGCGCGGCAACCTGGCGAAGACTCTGGGAACGATCGGCAAATTAGGCGCTCTGGCAACAACATCCATCGACCAGACCAAACAGGCCATTGTTCACGAGCTGCAGGCCTTCGCGGCCGTTCTGCGAGCGTTGGGGAATGCGGGACCGGCGATGACTCGATCACTGGAGACCCTACTGACCTTTCCGTGGCCGAAATCGACCATCGACAAGTTCGTACGCGGCGATT
This sequence comes from Mycobacterium sp., assembly GCA_023264755.1. GTDB lineage: Bacteria > Actinomycetota > Actinomycetes > Mycobacteriales > Mycobacteriaceae > Mycobacterium. Next base: position 25,230 of record JAHFVB010000003.1, read on the forward strand.
ACGCGAACATGACGCTCGTCGTCGACCTGACGCTGAGCCGGCTCGACAACGCCTTCCTGACGGGAACGCGTTGGGAGGGTTCGCTCACCGAGCTCGAAATGCAATGGGGGCGCACGATCGGCCAACTTCCCAGTCCCTATACAGGAGCCAATCCGCTGTTGGCGCCGTACCACCTGGACCAGGGCAAGTGACCCAATGGTGATCTCCCGCTTGATCAAGATCCAATTGGCCATCTTCGGCGCGGTCTCCCTTGCCGCCGTGTCGGTCATGGGGTTCGGCTATCTGAACCTTCCCACGATGATCTTTGGTGCTGGTCACTACGAAGTCACCGTCGAACTGCCCGAATCGGCTGGCCTGTACCCGAGGAGCAACGTGACCTACCGGGGTAGTGAAGTCGGCCTCGTAAAGAGCGTCCAACTTTCCGGCAACGGTGTGGAAGCAGTCTTGTCGCTGCGTTCGGACGTGAGCATCCCGTCGGAGCTGCAAGCCGCGGTGCACAGCGTGTCGGCGATCGGTGAGCAATACGTCGACCTCACCCCGCGCGGCCATGGCTCGGCACCGCTTCGGGACGGTGACCGCATCCCACTCGCCGACACGACGGTGCCGGTCGACGTGAACACGTTGCTCGACACCACCAACAAGGGCTTGGAAGCGGTGCCGGGCGAGCAGCTGAAAACCGTAATTGACGAGTCCTACACGGCGGTAGGCGGTTTGGGACCGGAGTTGTCCCGCATGGTCAATGCCTCCACAGCGTTGGCCAAAGGTGCTCGCGAGAACCTGGATTCGCTGACCACTCTGATCGACAAGTCTCCCGCTGTGCTCGATTCTCAGACGCAGACCGCCGACTCGTTGCAGTCCTGGGCGAGAAATCTGGCGTCGGTCACTGATCAACTTCGCAACCAGAACGATGCCGTGTCGGTCCTGCTGCCAGCAGGAGCCCGAGCCGCGAATGAAGGCCGGGCGTTGTTCGATCGGCTTCAACCGACGATTCCGTTGCTGCTGGCGAACCTGGTCAGCATCTCCGACGTCGCGCTGGCCTACCACTCGGACATCGAACAACTGCTCGTCCTGTACCCCGCCAATGTCGCAAACATTCAGGCGTCCGGCGTGGCCAGTGAGACTGCCCAGAAATACAGGGGCGGTTTCCTCGATCTCGCGCTCAATCTGAATCTGCCACCGCCTTGTCAGACCGGGTTCCTGCCTACCCGTCAGGCGCGGTCCCCGGCTTTGGTCGATTCGCCGGACCGTATCGCCGGCAATCTGTATTGCCGGGTGCCGCAGGATTCGCGGTGGAATGTCCGTGGTGCCCGCAACATCCCCTGTGAGACCAAACCCGGGAAACGGGCCCCGACCGCAGCGATGTGTGAAAGCGACGAATTCTATGTGCCCTTGAACGACGGGTTCAACTGGAAGGGCGATCCCAACGCGACGTTGTCTGGTCAGGACGTGCCACAGATGTCACCTGCCGCGCCACCGGCTGCCGCACCACCCTCCGCCGATCCCGCCGCCATCGCGACGCCGTACGACCCGGCGACCGGAACCTACGTTGGACCGGATGGAAAGGTCTATACACAGTCAGATCTGACGCAGAAGTCTCCCGAGACATGGCAGTCGATGCTGGTTCCGGGGGAGTAGGTAGTAGATGCGGCGAAGCGGCCACCTCGGCGTCCGACCGAAGCCGGGTGTGGTGGGTGCTGGTCAGGCTGGCGACGGCGCGGTGTGCGTACCGAAGGTGCGGCGGTAGAACGTCAGCGGGTCCTGTTCGACTCCGCGTGTCTGAAGTGCTTGGCCCAGCACGAGCATGCGATCTCCCACCTCGAGAATCTGATCGACTCGGCACGCCGCGAACGCGCTGGCGCCGGCAATCATCGGCACGCCGGCTTCCAGCGCCCAATCGAGACCTTCGAATCGCGCCGCGTGCTCTTTGACGGCGAAGCTCATGGCAACGTCTGCTTGTTCGGTACCCAGGACATTCACGCCGAACATTCCGACCTGCCGCACTGCGGCAAGCAATTCGGAGTCCCGTTTGAGGGCCACGATCGCTATCGGAGGGTCGTCCGACACCGGCATGACGGCATTCATCGTGGCGCCTCGGGGCGTGCCTTCGTGGTGGGTGGTCACCACGGACACCGTCCAGCACATCGCTGCTAGGACGTCTGTCAGCGAAGCAGTGTCAGTTTGACTGGACATGTGTGGCCTTTCGGTTCGGTGCGGAGTCGGCGAGCTAGGCAGCATCGGTATCGGTCGACTTGTCTTGTCGGGAAGCGACCAGCGCGGCCGTGACCTGTTGCGCGGCGGAGGTGAGTGCTGGGATGGAACAGGATGCGGGGTCGGTTCGCGGAAGCAGCACCGACAACGCGGCGACGGCGGTGCCGCCAGGGCCGAAGATCGGGACTGACACTGCAGTCACCTTCGGATTGAGGAAGCCGGGACAGAGGGCGAAGCCGAATTTGCGCACGCGCGCCAGGGCTTCCCGCAGTTGCCTGGCGTCAGTGATGGTGGTGTCGGTGTAGCGCGGGAACGTCGCGTGCAGTACGCGGTCTTGTACTGCAGACGGAGCATGGGCCAGGATTGCCAATCCACATGCGGACGCGTGCACGGGGATTCGGGTTGCCACGCGGACGTCCAGGAGCTCGGAACGCCATGGATGCATGCGTTCGACGAAGGTCACTTCATCGTTTTCCACCACCCCGAGTAATACGTGGTGACCGACTGCCACCTGAAGGTCCGCCATCGAAGGCCGCGCGGCGTCGCGCAGCCGCCCGGTTGCGGAGGCCTGCACGCCCATCTGATGGAGACGCACGCCGATCTGCACCCGGCGCTCGATGTCGCGAGCAAGGAGGCCGTGGCAGATCAGTTCGTCGATGAGGCGAGACGCCGTTGACAACGGCAGTCCGGCCTTCGCCGCGATGTCGGTGATCGAGGTGCTCGTCGACTCGCCGTTGAGGACATCCAGTATCCGCACGGCGCGTTCGAGTACGGATTCGCCAGAGGTAGATCGGGCCATGGTTCACTCGCATCCGGGATGTTCAGCGATGGTGATGCTGGTGGTAGTGCTGACGAAGCAGGTCCTTGCCGTAGTCGTTTCCGTTGGGTGTCCGCACGATGGTGTGGATGTGGAACGGCTCGGGCTCCGGGTTGTCGAGGAAGATCCCCGGGTGGTTGTCGTACTCGATAAACACGACGGGACTGTGCAACCGGTAGTAGTTCGGGCCATGTTCGTCGCT
>JAHFVB010000136.1 GCA_023264755.1 Mycobacterium sp.
ATGGACCGCATCAGCAATCGTTGCGCCGACACTCCGTCGATGAGGGAGTGCTGGAACTTCACGTACACGGCGAACCGGCCGTCGGCCAGCCCCTCGATCAGGTAGGCCTCCCACAGCGGTCGGTGCCGGTCGAGCAGGGTGCCGTGCAGCCGCGAGGTCAACTCCAACAGGCCACGGACCTTGCCCGGACGTGGCAACGCCGAACGTCGGAGGTGGTAGTCCAGGTCGACGTCGTCGTCGAACGTCCAGGCGAGGCTCGAGATGCCGCCAAGGAGCCGGGCCGGATGCTTGCGGAACGTCGGCTGGAAGTCGTCGCGCTTGGAGATGTCCTCGTAGAGGTCGCGCACGAAGTCCTCGCCCGCACCCTCCGGCGGCTCGAACAGGGACAGCCCGCCGACGTGCATCGGATGCTCGCGGGACTCTCCGACCAGGAACAGGGAGTCGGTCGGCGAGATCAATTCCATGGCCGTGACGTTACTCACGCTCCCCGCGGATTTGTGACGACAACGAGGAATGGGTAGTGAGAAAGTTACCGACGGGTAGGCTAGCCCGAAGGTGGGCACAGTCTGGAGGGCCACTCATGACCGAACTGAAGTTCATCGACATCCATGGCGACCGAATAGCGGTCCGCGAGGCGGGCGCGGGCGAGCCGATCCTGCTGATTCACGGAATGGCCGGGAGCTCGCAGACCTGGCGCGCGATCATGCCGGCCCTCGCCAAGAAGTATCGGGTCATCGCCCCCGATCTACTGGGCCACGGACAATCGGCCAAACCTCGGAGTGACTACTCCCTGGGCGCCTTCGCCGTCGGGTTGCGCGACATCCTGGACGAGCTCGAAGTCGAATCTGCGACCGTCATCGGTCACTCACTCGGTGGCGGAGTCGCGATGCAGTTCCTCTACCAACACCCCAGTTACTGCCGCCGGCTCGTGCTCATCAGCAGCGGCGGGCTGGGCCAGGACGTGGGGTTGATATTGCGTCTGCTGTCGGCCCCGGGCGCCGAACTGGTGATGCCGATCATCGCGCCGTCGCCGGTGCTGAAGGTCGGAGACCTGGTGCGGTCGTGGCTGAGCTCGCGTGGGCTTCGGTCACCGCGTGGCGCCGAGATCTGGAACGCCTACTCTTCGTTCTCCGACCCCCAGACCCGCGATGCCTTCCTGCGCACCCTGCGCTCGGTCGTCGACTACCGCGGTCAGGCCGTCAGCGCACTGAACCGGCTACAGCTGCGCTCGGAGTTGCCGACGCTGGCCATCTGGGGCGAGCAGGACACCATCATCCCGGTGGACCATGCCTACGCCGCGCTGCAGGCCAGGCCGGACTGTCGACTGGAAGTCCTGCCGGACGTCGGGCACTTCGCCCACGTCGAGGCGCCTGCCCTGGTGGCGGACCTCATCGACGAATTCATCTCGACCACAATCGATTCGCCCGCGAACTCGATTCCCGGCTCGCAATAGGCCAGAGGCGGTTCTGACCGCACCCGGGTGGGTACCCCTGGGGCGTGACTGAGCTACCGGAGGATCCGCGCGAGCGCGGCGTGGGATTGGCCGACGACACCGTCCGCGCTGTCGGCAAGGTCTCCGAAGCCCTCGAGTTCGTCGAACGGGCCCGCGGTCACCTCTACGCGTTCCATCAACTCGTCGGCCATGCCGACCTGCTGCTGAGCGAGGCGTGCGACGAGCTCGACGCGGCCGGACACGGCGCCGTGGCCGGCCGGCTTCAGACCGAACTCGTCGGCCGCAACGTGCTGTCGGGCCGGTGGACGTTTCAAGTCGTCGAGGAATTCGACGATGGTTACTGGTCGCAGTTCCGTACCCACGAGCGCCGAGTGCTAGCAGAATTGCAGAACGGTGAGCGGCACGTATTCGAGGCCCGCATGAAGGAAGCGCGGCGCACCCCGTTCCAGCCCGGTCACGAAGCGGCCCCCTGAGCCGATGCGCATGGGACGTTTGCGTGGGGCTCGTTGGGGATACCCGCACACGACCTAGGAGGTCCACCATGCACACGAGCGATACCAAGCAGGCCGATTCTCGCGGGCGGTCGACCGTCCGCAGGTCCGGGTCCTACGACTCCTGGACGGTAGCCGAACTGAAGGTGCGGGCCAGGGAGTTCGGGCTCACCGGGTACTCCGGATTGAACAAGAGCGACCTGATTGCCGAGCTGCGCAATCACTGAGCCTCCGGGCCGACGGCCGCGGGTGACTCACGTGCCCACCAACGCCGCCAGTTCGGCGATCGGGCTCTGGTCGAGGTGGTCCAGTAGGTCCGCAGCGTTGTCCCACACCGTGGCGGCCCCCTCCGAGAGGAGCAGGTCGCGCGGAATTCCTCCGCTGAGCAGACCGATGCACTTCACCCCCGCGCGACCCGCGGCCCGGACGTCCCACACGGAGTCGCCCACGAAGACGGCTCGATCCGCATCGACGCCCGCCCGGTCGAGCGCCACCCGAACGATGTCCGGCTCCGGCTTGGCCGTGGCCACGTCGCCGGACGACGTCGCCGCCGACACGAGGTCGTCGCGATCGAGCACCTTGCGGCAGTTCGACAGTTCGTCCTCGGGTGCCGACGAGGCCAGCACCACCTGCAGGCCCAGCTCGGCCATCCGGTCCAGCAGGGCGCGTGCCCCGGGAAGCGGCTCAAGCGCCCCACTGGATTCTCCGTAGAACTGCGAGTGCAGTTCCTTGGCCCGCTCGCCGATGTCGGCGCGGTCCAGCTCGGTCAGCAGCGCGTCGCCGTCCATGCCGATGAGCCGGTGAACTCGCCACGCCTCGACGGGCTGCCCGAGGGTGGCGAAGGCGCGCTGCCACGCGTGCACGTGCAGGTAGTTGGAATCCACGAGCGTTCCATCCACGTCGAGCAATACCGCAGGTCGTTTGGCCATTGGTGGGGGATTCCCCGGTTCCGCCAGTCGAAACGAGGTCGAGGACCGTTGCCGCTCGTCGTGATTTGACGGGTGCACAAGCGTTTCTGGAAGTCCGACACCGGGTAATCCGCCTGGGTGAGCGACCAATGGGCCCCGGTGTCTTCTGCTGCCCGGCAATGACCTTCGACTACGACCGCGCGGTCGTCGTCATCCCCGCGCACAACGAGGCAGAACACCTTCCGCACAGCCTGAAGGCAGTGGTGACGGCGGCGGCCTGTCTGCCCATCCCGGTAGTCACCGTGGTCGTGCTCGATGCCTGTGACGACGAAAGCCGGCGACTGGCAGGCAGTTTCGGAGCTGACGTCCACTTCGTGGAGGTCGACGTCCGCAATGTCGGCGCCGCGCGCGGGGCGGGCTTCGACTACGCGCAGAGGTTGTGCGCCGAGCAGCTGACCGAGGACTCCCGAATCTGGTACGCCACCACCGACGCCGACAGCCGGGTCGACGCGGATTGGTTGGTCCGGCAGTGCGAGTCCGGCTGCGACATGGTGCTCGGCGTGGTCCGGATCGCGAACTGGCGACGGGTCTCCGCCGCGGCCGCGATGGCCTATCTCAGGGCGTACCGAGCCAAGCGGCGTGGCCGCGATCATGGCCACGTCCACGGTGCGAACATGGGCTTCCGGGCAGACGCATATCGGCAGGTCGGCGGATTCTCGGCCTTGCCGACCGGGGAGGACGTAGACCTGGTGCGGCGCTTCGAACAAGCGGGTTATCGCATCGACCGCGACGACCGGCTGTCGGTGGTGACGTCCGCTCGACAGGTGGGTCGCGCGCCCCGGGGCTTCGCCAAACACCTGCGCTCGGTGGGCAATCGGGTCGACCGGGAGCTGGCATGAGCGTCGAATTGGTCTGGCGCTGGCTCGAAGCCGGCGAACTGGACCTGCCCGTCCCCGGCTCCGGCTACACCGGCAAGCGGTGGGCCAAGTTGGCCGCGCTCACCGAACACGACGTCGTCGCGGGCCGACTGGCCGAGGCACATGCCGATGCGGCGGCGATCTTGACCGAGCTAGGAGGTCCCGCGCCGCAGGGCGGTCAGCTGTGGGGCGTATGGGCTGCAGAGGTCCCGGACGCCACGGTCGAGGCCCACGAACGTGACGGGCACGTAGTCCTCGACGGCACCAAGGCCTGGTGTTCCGGCGCGGGCATCTGCACCCATGCCTTGGTCACTGCGAGGCGGAACGATGACAGCCGAGGGCTTTACGCAGTCGACCTGAGCCAGCCCGAAGTGGTTGCCTTGGAACATAGTTGGCGCAACGCCGGCATGCGGGAGAGCGATACCAGGTCGGTTCGCTTCACCAACGCCACAGCGCTGCCCGTCGGACCGGCGGGGGGCTACCTGGAGCGCGCCGGCTTCTGGCATGGCGCCATCGGAGTGGCGGCGTGCTGGCTGGGCGGCGCCCGCGCCGTCGCCGCACCGCTCTACCGCGCCGTCGGCGACGAACACAGCCGCGCCGCGCATGACGTGCACGCGCACGCTCACTTGGGCGCAGTCGATTCGGCGTTGGCCGCGGCCGAGGCGATGTTGTGGTCGGCGGCCTGCGCCGTGGACGCCAACCCCGCTGCGGAGCGGGCCGAGCTACTCGCTCGACGGGTCCGCGCCGTCGTCGAACACGCCGTCGACGAGGCGATCACGCGGACCGGACGAGCGCTCGGCCCTGGGCCCTTGGCGCTGGACGGCATCCATGCCGGCCGCGTGGCCGATCTCGGCATGTACGTGCGACAGAGCCACGCCGAACGCGACCTGGCAGTGTTGGGCAGGGTGGCCGCGCGATGACGTCGGGGGAGGGCGGCCACGGGGCCCGGCTCGCTGCTTCACCGGTGGCCGCCGGGGGCACGCCCACCTCGACGTGGCTGAGCTGGACCCGCGAGTTCCCGGAACTGACCCTCGACGACTGTCCGGGACTGTTCCTGGTCGCCCCGCATCCGGACGACGAGACCCTCGGATTCGGCGCGACGGCCGCCCTGCTGCGGGCGCGCGGCGTCGACGTCACGGTGGTGTCGGTCAGCGACGGCGGAGGCGCGCAGCCTGGGCTCTCGCCCCTGGAACGGGTGTGGTTGGAGCGCGACCGCCGGGCCGAACTGGTGCGCGCGACCAAGGCTTTGGGGCTCGACGAGCCCACTTGTCTGGGGCTGCCCGACGGTGAGCTGTCCGCCCACGAGGCTCAGCTCACGGAGCTGCTCGGCGAACTGCTCGACTCCGGACCGCCGGGGGCATGGTGCGCAGCCACGTGGCGCGGTGACGGACACCCCGACCATGAAGCCACCGGGCGGGCGGCCGCCGCGGCGGCCGCCCGAAGCGGCGCGACGTTGCTGGAGTACCCGGTGTGGATGTGGCATTGGGCACGGCCCGACGACGAGGACGTGCCGTGGCAGCGGATGGTCACGATGCCGGTCGATCCAGTCGCGTCTGCGCGAAAGCGCGCCGCCGCCAAGGTCTTCCAGACGCAGACGACCTCCGGTCCCGGGGGCGAACCGGTGCTGCCCCCAGCGGTGCTCCAGCGGTTGTTGCGCCTAGGCGAGGTGGCGTTCCGGTGAGCTGGCGGCTACCCGATCAGTACTTCACCGACATGTACGCCAAGACGTCAGACCCGTGGCAGCTGTCCGAGCGGTGGTACGAGCAGCGCAAGTACGCACTCACCGTCGCCATGCTGCCGCAGCCCCAGTACCGCCACGCGTTCGAGCCGGGGTGCTCGGTCGGCGTGCTGACCGAACAGCTGACGCACCGGTGTGAACACGTGACGGCCACCGACGTCGCAGCGGCCGCCTTGGACACGGCCCGCGCCCGGTTGGAGCGGGCCGCCCGCGGCGACCGCGTCACCCTGCTCCGCAGTTCGCTCGACTCGGACTGGCCCGCAACCGAATTCGACCTGATCGTATTATCCGAGGTGGCCTACTACCTCAGCGCGGACGCGCTGCGCGCCGTGCTGGACCGGGAATGTCAACGGCTTCGGACCGGTACGACGATCATCGCCTCCCATTGGCGGCATCGCGTCGCGGACTATCCGCTCAGCGGCGACCAGGCCAATGCGGCGATTGCCGACACCGACGACGTCAACCAATTGGCGGCCTACCTGGACGACGACGTGGTCATCACCGCCTTCGTGAAGGGGCCGGTTCAGTCCGTGGCCGCCCGGTCCGAGGTGCCCGGCGCTCAGCCTAGGGCACGCGAAGCGGCCGGAGCCGAGTCCGACTCGGTCGACTGACCGCGCCGATGGCGCTCTCCAGCGTGGTCGCGACCGGCAGGCCGGCTCCGGGATCACAGATCCGCAGCACTCTTTCGACCGCGGGTCCCGGTACCGTCACCCAACTCACGTCGCGCCGCGAACACGTCACGCCGACGTAGTGCAACGAGGAGAAGCCCTGTGTGCCAAAGAAAGTCATTGCGCGCAGGTCGACGATCAGGCGGCGCTTGGCGTCCAGGACGGCTTCGACGTACTCGGCGAGCTCGCGGGCGTTGCTGGCATCGAGTTCGCCTGCGGCCGTCACCAGCACCATGGCCGATCCGATGAGGCTGCTCGCGAAGGTGGCCGACGCGTGCCGCGTACCTCGTGTGGGCCCAGCGGTGGCGGTATTGGCGGTAGCCAAGAGGTAACTCCATCAGTAGAAGTACTCGTACTGAGGCTTACGTCGACGAGCCGGGGCGATGAGCGAAATGCTGCCGCACGGGTGTCGGCGAGGTCTCCTACGGCTGGGTACTCAACCTGAGGTAGACGGTAGTACGGATCCGGCCTCGGCACAATGACGGGGCCGGCCGCCAGATTCGTTGCCTCGGGTAAGGAATTTTCGCAAAACCGGAATATTGGCGACCGGTCGTCACGCTGTAACTCCCAGGGGATGACACGAGCAAGACCGCTAGGAGTGAACGTGAACGCAAGACAGCTAAAGCCTTTCGCAGCAATCGCCGGGAGCGCAGCCGTGGTGGCGGCCGCGTTGTTCGCCATGACGCTTCAGGGTTCGCCTGATTCCGGAGCCATGGCCGGCGACATGTCGACCGGGGTGACCATCACCGCCACCAACCCGCCCTTCGCCGTTCCGGAGGCCGTGCCCAGCATCAAGGGACCCGCTCCGCTGCCGCTGGAGGAGCAGGGTTTGCCGGGCTGATAGTCCTGGCCGCCGAGCCGATGATTGCCTGGTGCCGCCGCGGGCACGTAGCCTCGGGTCGTGGCGACACCCGAGGCCGCCAGCGTCGATGAACTGGCCGGTTTGGAGTTCTTCGCCGGTTGCCCGACGGCGTCGCTGGGGCTGCTGGCCACACAGTTGCGGCCGCTGACCGCCGCTCCGGGGCAAGTATTGATGCGTCAGGGCGAACAGGCCGTGTCGTTCTTGCTGATCGCCTCCGGCTACGCCGACGTCACCCACGAAGCCGAGGACGGCAGCGTCGTCCAGGTGGAGGTCGGCCCTGGGCTCATCGTCGGTGAGATGGCGCTACTGCGCGATGCGCCCCGAAACGCCACGGTGACGGCCCGCGAAGAGCTCACCGGCTGGGTCGGCGGCCGCGAGGCCTTCACCACGATGCTGGACGTGCCGTGCACGATGGACAGGCTGTTGCGCACGGCCCGCCAGCGATTGGCGGCCTACCTGAGTCCGATTCCGGTCACGGTGCGCGACGGCACGGTGTTGTACCTGCGGCCCGTCCTGCCCGGAGACAATGCGCGCACCACCCGTGGGCCCGTTCAGTTCTCCAGCGAGACGTTCTATCGCCGGTTCCAGACCACACGCAGCCCGACCAAGGCGTTGATGAGGTACCTGTTCGAGGTCGACTACGTCGACCACTTCGTCTGGGTGATGACGGCCGGGCCCGACGGGCCGGTGGTGGCCGACGCGCGGTTCGTGCGCGACGAGGCCGATCCCACCACCGCCGAGATCGCCTTCATCGTCGGTGACGACTACCAGGGCCGGGGCATCGGCTCGTTTATGATGGAGGCCTTGTCGGTGGCGGCGCGTGGCGACGGCGTGCACCGGTTCACCGCCCGGGTACTGTCCGAGAACTACCCCATGCGAGAGATCCTCGATCGGTATGGGGCGCAATGGCATCGCGACGATCAAGGAGTGGTCACCACGGAGCTCGCCGTTCCCACCCTGCGCGACCTGACCATGTCGAAGGACACCTACCGACGCGTGCGGTCTCTGGCCGGACAGGTCATGAGGGCGGTCGGCTGATGCGTCCGCCGCTGTCGAAGGACACCTGTCTCTGCATCTCGCTGGCCGGCCGCCCGAGCAACATCGGCACCCGCTTCCACAACTACCTCTACGACCAGCTCGGCCTGGACTTCATCTACAAGGCGTTCACCACCACCGACATCGCCGCCGCCATCGGCGGGGTGCGAGCGCTGGGAATCAGGGGCTGCTCGGTGTCGATGCCGTTCAAGGAAGACGTACTCGCGCTGGTCGACGAGATCGAGCCGTCCGCCCGGGCCATTCGTTCGGTCAACACCATCGTCAACGAAGCCGGCCGACTCGTCGCGTCGAACACCGATTACCTTGCGGTGCAACGGCTCATCGACGAGTATCGGCTCGACTCGACGGGGTCGGTGCTGATCCGCGGCAGCGGGGGAATGGCGAGCGCGGTCGGCGCGGCCTTCCGCGATCACGGGTTCGGATCCGGAACGGTCGTCGCGCGCAACGAGCCGGCGGGGCGTGCGCTCGCCGAGCGGCTCGGCTACGACTACGCCGCCGAGGTCGGTACCAGGTCGGCCACCGTCATCGTGAACGTCACGCCCATCGGCATGGCAGGCGCGCCCGAGGCCACCGAGCGGGCCTTCGAGGCCACCACGATCGCCAACGCGCAGACCGTATTCGACGTCGTCGCGTTGCCATCGGAGACGCCGCTGATCAGTGCGGCGCGCGCCGCGGGGGTGAACGTGATCACCGGGGCGGAGGTCATCGCCCTGCAGGCGGCCGAGCAGTTCGAACGCTATACCGGAGTGCGACCGACGCCGGCCCAGGTAGCCGAGGCCTCGGCGATCTCGCGGGCGTGACCCTCAGGGCGCGTTGACGACCAGGATCGGCCGCCGCACCCGCTCGAGCAGGTGGCCGGTGAAACCCGCGTACATCAACCTGGCCTGTACGAACCAATTGACCGACGAGTGCACCGCCGCCGCGGTCGGGGCTGCGTCGGCCGGTAGCGACAGCTCGAATGGCAGCACCACCGGTACTCCCGCCCGCAGCGGAATTCGCTTGCCCAACGACACGACTGGGCCGTCGAGCTGGGTGCCGGGCCCCGGGGCGCGGGTCAACGGATGGGACTCCCGCTCGCGCTGCCAGGACACTGCGAGATCGCCGTCGGGTAGGTCCATCGTCGGCGTCAGGGTGACCTGGCCGTTGATGAGCTCGCCGGCCCGGTACACCGGCTGCGACAGCGCGATGTCCATGACGGTCTCGGCGCCACCGGAGACCACCTCCATGGGCTCGACGTAGGGGTCGACGTCGGCGGTGCCGATGAGCACGGTGAACTCGCCACGCGTGGCGACGTCGCGACCGCTGCGTTCGACGGTCAGTCGGCATTCCCAACGGGCGATTGCCGACGACGACGCGGGCGCCCAGGACGGAATCTTGAAAGTCGAGGCCGCTCCGGTGAATTGGCCGGTCGCGAGCGGAACGTCCTCGACGATGACGCTCACCCAGTCGTCGGTATCGCGGTCGCCGCCGTAGTTGGTACCCACCTGACCGGCCGTCCAGACGGTGTCGTTGGCGGCGGCCGCCGCCGAGTCGGCGCGACCGGCCCAGTGGTAGCGGTAGAAGTTCGTGTAACCCCAGTCCAGGCGTGCCGAGCTGACCCGGTCGATCGGCTTGGCGGGGGTGAAGGTCACCCGGACCGCTTGTCGCGGGGTGACGACTGCCGGCGATACGTCGACGGTGACATCGCCCGCGCGGTCGAAGAGTCCCACTACGGCTGCTTCGCGTTCGGCTTCGCGTACTTCGCCCGGGTGGCCGCGTACTCCTCGGGATGGTGCTTCTTCTGGTAGGCCCGCATTGGCC
>JAHFVB010000137.1 GCA_023264755.1 Mycobacterium sp.
CGGGGAGATCGATCGCGGCCTGAAGTTCATGACTGCCTGCGGCGTCAACGACCGCAATCTGCAGACCGCCGAGATCTACGCCAGCCACGAGGCGCTGGTGCTCGACTACGAACGCGCCATGCTGCGGATGGACACCGGGAATCCCGCGGCCGAGGGTCCGCCGAAGCTCTACGACCTGTCGGCCCACTACGTGTGGATCGGTGAGCGCACCCGGCAGTTGGACGGCGCCCACATCGCCTTCGCCGAGGTCATCGCCAACCCGATCGGGGTGAAGATCGGACCGACGATGAGCCCCGAGGTCGCCGTCGAGTACGTCGAGCGGCTCGATCCCAACAACGAACCGGGCCGGCTCACGCTGGTCACCAGGCTCGGCAATGGCAAGATCCGCGACCTACTTCCGCCCATCATCGAGAAGGTGCAGGCCACCGGACACCAGGTGATCTGGCAGTGCGACCCGATGCACGGCAACACCCACGAGTCCTCGACGGGATACAAGACCCGGCACTTCGACCGCATCGTCGACGAAGTGCAGGGCTTCTTCGAGGTGCACCGCGCGCTGGGCACTCACCCGGGTGGCATCCACGTCGAGATCACCGGTGAGAACGTCACCGAGTGTCTCGGTGGCGCACAAGACATCTCGGACTCCGACCTGAGCGGCCGCTACGAGACGGCATGCGATCCTCGGCTGAACACCCAGCAGTCGCTGGAGTTGGCCTTCCTGGTCGCGGAGATGCTGCGCGACTGACCCGAGCGCTCCGGCCTACAGCAGGCCGGAGAGATTGCTGCCAAGCGTCCAGGCGCCGGCGGCGACCAGTCCGGTGATGATCAGGATGGTCAGCGTCCACAGCAGCGAAACCCGCTTGCTGCGTTGTCTGGCCCACTGGAACTCGCCCAGCTCGATACCGGCGAAGTGCTCGGATTGCATTGGCGCCGAGCGAGGTTCGCGCGGTCGATCGTCCCTGGTGAACTCTCGGGTGTGAGTGATCGGTGCCTGCGCCGGTGCGGGAGTTCGCGGCGGCAGGATCGGTGGGGGAGCCGGAGCTCGATCGGCGGTGACCGCCGTCGTCCGTTCCTCGACCACCTGGCTGTGAAAGACCTCGGCGGCGTGGTGCTGGGCCGAATTGCGGGGCGCCGGAACGCGAAACGGCGGCAGCGCCAAGTCCTCGCGGATGGCTTCGAGCTCGGCGCCCATGTCCCCAGCGTCGGCGAACCGATCCGCAGGATTGCGCGCCGTCGCGCAGGCCACCAGCTCATCGAATTGTGTTGGCACACCAGCAATCGCAGCGCTCGGGGCCGGGACGTCGTGGTCGATGCGCTGGTAGGCGACCGCCAACGCCGAGTCGCCGGGAAACGGGGTGGTTCCGGTCAGCAGCTCGTAGGTCAGGATGCCGACGGCGTAGACGTCGCTGCGCGGGGTGGCATCGCCGGTGCTGACCTGTTCGGGGGAGAGGTAGGCCGCCGTGCCCAGGATGACACTCGTCGATGTGATCTTCGCCTCAGCGACGGCCCGCACCAATCCGAAGTCGGCGATCTTCACGTCGCCCTCATCGGAGATCAACACGTTCTCCGGTTTGATGTCCCGGTGGACCAGCCCGGCTTGGTGCGCCACCGCCAGCCCGGCGAGCATCGGAGCCAACACCGCAGCGACGGCGTGGGGTGGCATCGGGCCGCGTTCCAGCAGCAGCTCGCGCAGCGTTCCGCCCTCGATTAGCTCCATGACCAGGAACGGATGCCGTCCGTCGAACCCTTGGTCGTACACCGCGACCAACCCGGGACCCTTCAAACGTGCGACGGCCCTGGCCTCCCGCTGGAACCGAGCCAGGAACTGTTGGTCGCCGGAATATCGCGAATCCATGACCTTCAGGGCGACCGGACGGTCCAGCCGTACGTCCAGCCCGCGGTACACGGTGGACATGCCACCGGTGGCGATCATGCCGTCCACGCGGTAGCGCCCGTCGAGCGTTGCGCCGACGAGCGTGTCCGATTGGTGGCTGGTCTCCACGCCTGCATCCTAGACTCGATGCGATGAGCAGCATTCCGGCCGCCGAAGACGTACTCGATCCCGACGAGGCGGTCTTGGACCTGCCCGCAGTCGCCTCCCTGCTTCGCATCCCGGTGACCAAGGTGCACCAATATCTGCGCGAGGGCCACCTCATCGCGGTGCGCCGCAATGGGGTCATGGTCGTCCCCGAGATCTTCTTCGACGACACGGGTCACGTCGTGAAGAGCCTGTCCGGGCTATTGGTGGTGCTGCACGACGGCGGCTACCAGGAGACCGAGATCTTGCGGTGGCTCTTCACCCCGGATGCCTCGCTGACCATCACCCGTGACGGTGCGCCCGAGCCGCGGGCCAACGCGCGTCCGGTCGACGCACTGCATTCCCACCAAGCGCGCGAGGTGGTCCGCCGCGCCCAAGCGATGGCTTACTGAACGGGCCCGGGCACCAGCTGCTCGTCGGGCTTGGGCAACGGTGCCTTGGCCAGCGAATACCATGCTGCGACAGCGCATCCCGTGGCCAAGAGCACGTGTAGCCACGAATACATGCCGTGCGAGCCGTCCGGTTTGAAGATCACCATGATCCAGGTGGAGAACCCCGCGATGGCGGCGATGGCGGTTCTACTGCGAGCCAACGCCGAGACCACTGCCAGCGGCCACGTGTAGTACCAGGGCAACGCCGCGGGAACGAACAGCACCACGATCAGCATCGCCAGCGCGATACCCGTCAGCGCCTCGCGGTCGTCGTGCCGAAACCGCCACCACAACAACGGCAGTGAGACGGCGATGACCCCGACGCCGACGATGCGGGTGACTTCCAGCACGGCATAGAAGTTCACCGGGAACAACAACCCGCCCACCGCGTTGGTGAGGTTGGCCACCGCGGTCGGCACCGTCAGCCAATTGATGATCTTCACCGAACCCGCCAGCGCCGTCAGCCAGCCCAGCCCGACGCCCGCCAGCCACGAAAGCACCGCGAACACCAGCGCGAAGATTCCCGCCGCCGCCACGGTGGCGAGCGTGAACGCGCGCAGGCTGCCGAGGCCATGGCGGTCGCGCAAGCGATGCATCCACATCCACACCATGAAGGGCAGCGCGATGCCGGCCGTGGCCTTGACGGCGACGGCGATGGCGATCAGCGCCACCCCCCACGCCGGCCGGTCGGCGAACGTCAACGCGATGGCGGCCATCATCAGGCCGACCATCAACATCTCGTTGTGCACCCCACCCATCAGATGGATGATCACCAGCGGGTTGAGCACGCAAATCCACAGCGCCGCAGCACCGTTGGCGCCGACGTGGCGGGCCACCCGCGGGGCTGCCCACATCAGCATCACCAGGCCGGGCAGCATGCACAACCGCAGCAGCATGGTCCCGGCGACGACGTCGTTGCCGACCAGGAGGGTGACGAACTTGGCGACCAGGATGAACGCCGGGCCGTATGGCGCCGTGGTGGTCGTCCAAATCGGACTCACGTTGTCCAGCAGCGAGTTCTCGTTGTCGATGGGTCCGACGACGTAGGGGTCGAAGCCGTCCCGCAGCAGCGCGCCCTGGGCCAGGTAGGAGTAGGTGTCGCGGCTGAACACCGGCACGCTCAGCAGGAGCGGAAGCAGCCAGAACCACGTGGTCGCCACCATGGTGTATTCGTTCGCCGAACCGTCGACCACCCGGCGCCCCAGCCACAGCCAGGCCACCAGCATCACGGCCACCCCCAGCCACAGCAGTACCGAGGAGACCACCAGGCCGTGACCGAAGCGCATCCACGACAGGTGCAGCGTCTCGAGCAACGGGTCGTGCAGCCGGGTGCTACCGGCCCCGAGCCCGCCCACGGTGATCAGGGCGGCGCCCAAGAACCCCAGCAGGGCGGGTCGGCCCTCCTCGGCGGTGGCGAAGGCGTGCAGTGCGCGGACGTGGCGACCCAGCCCGGCGTTCCGGTCGCGTGTCGATGTTGGGGTAGTCATGCTCCTCAGGCGGACCGGTTGGAGGCCAATCTGCCAAGCTCGGCGAGGCCAACCTTGGCGTGTCCATCGATGGGCGCGGTTGCGAGCGTCTCCAGCGCCCGCCGGGTCATGGTCTCGATCCGGTCCTCGACGGCGGCCAACGCGCCGACTGACTCGATGACCAGGCACAGCTCGCGTACCTGGGCCTCGGAGAGGTCGCTGCCGATCGACGTGCGCAGCAGTTTGGCCGCGACGGGGTCCGTCCGCTCGGCCCGTTCGACGGCTTCGGCGAGCAGCACGGTGCGCTTGCCGGACCGCAGATCGTCACCAGAGGGCTTGCCCGTCACGACCGGGTCGCCGAATACCCCGAGTACGTCGTCGCGGAGTTGAAAGGCCACCCCGAGGTCGGTGCCGAGCTCGTGGAAGATCCGCTGGACGTCGGGCCGGTCGGCCGCGGCCGCCGCGCCGAGCTGAAGGGGACGCGAAATCGTGTAGGACGCCGTCTTGTACGTGTTGACCGTCATGGCCGAAGCGACGGATTCGGCGCCGCTGGCCTCTGCGGCGATGTCCAGGTACTGCCCGCCGAGCACCTCGGTCCTGATGTCGGCCCAGACGCGCTGCACCCGCCGATGGGCGGCGATGGGTAGGTCGACACCTGAGACGATGTCGTCGGCCCAGACCAACGACAGGTCGCCGAGCAGGATCGCCGCGGACAGGCCGAACTGCTCGGGGGACCCGTGCCAGTTCCGTTCCCGGTGCCGGTCGGCGAACAAGCGGTGGACGGTCGGTAGCCCGCGGCGCGTTGCCGAGGAGTCGATGACGTCGTCGTGAACCAGCGCACACGCGTGCAACAGCTCGAGTGCGGAGAACAGTCGCAGCACGTCGGCGTCGGCGGAGCTGCCTGGTGGGGCCACTGCGCGCCAGCCCCAATAGGCGAACGCGGGACGCAACCGCTTGCCCCCGCGCAGGACGAATTCCTCGAGCGCGGCGGTCAGCTCGGCATAGTCTTCGCCGATGTAGGCGGCGTCGGCTCGGCGGCCGCGCAGGTACTCACGCAGTTGTTCGGTGACGGCGCCCGTCAGTTCCATCGCCGACGGTGCCGCTGCTTCAACGCTCAGCGGGCGCCCCTTTCACTACCCCGGAGTGCATTCAGAGTAGAGCGTTCGAAGGAATTTGTAGCAAGTCAGGGCCAGCGCCCCGGGCGTCAGCGGTGTTCGGGCGGGTGCTCCAGAATCGGGCTGCGGTCCCGGGCCATCCACGCCACGCCCGCGAGCACGCCGGCGACGAGGAAGGCGCTGAGGCCCATCCAGATGGCCGCGCCCGTGAACGAACGGGCGCTGGGGTCGGTGTAGCGGGCCTGCGCGCTCATGGTGCTCACGATGCCGGGCTTCAACTTCCACTCGACGGCGTCGGTCGAGACCTGGTTGCCGTTCGTCGACGTGACGTCGCCGGGGAACGACACGGAAAGCGCCACGTCGGCGTCCGGGTCGTTGAGCAGGGTGAGGTCGGCGCGGCCTTCCAGGATGACCAGATCGCCGGCCCGCCGCAGGGAGATGTCCACGCCCGCGGCGTCGCGGTTCATGTTCGCCAGCTGTGGCAGTTCGGCGAAGGTCAGGTCGGAGAACACCGCCTGCGAGCCGACGTAGTCGTCGCGGTCGTAGCTCGTCACCGAAACCTTGTTGCTGAACGGCAGCGTGTTCAGCAGCTGCGGGCCCTTGTCGTCGCCGTTGCGCGGCTTGGCCGCGGCGATGATCTGACCGGAGACCCGGTCATCGGGCGATACCGCGATGGAGGCGCGTACTCGAACGCAGCCGACGACCATGGGGAGGATCAGCACCAGCATGAGCAGGGCCGACATGCGTCTGGCGCGAAGGCGGGCGGGCACTCGGTCATCGTGCCAGCTCGGTCGTCTCAAAGTGGCAGTGACCGGCCGAGTATCGCGAAGGGCCTGGGATCGCCGGCGAAGTGGTAGTCCCGGATGACGTCGGCGAAGCCGAGCCTGCGGTACAGCCTCCACGCGCGGTTGGACTCGCCGTTGATCTCGGGAGTGGACAGCAGTACGTGGGCCTCGTCGCGGCCGGCCAGCAGCCTGCGGGTGAGTGCTTCACCGAGGCCGCGGCCCTGGGCGCTGGGATCGATGTGTAGTTCGGTGAGCTCGAAGTAGCTGGTCATCAGGTCGGTGATGCGGGCCGGGTCGGCCCCGTTGCGGGTCAGGCCCTGGACCACCTGCTGCTGCCACCATTGGTCGGGCGCGCCGCTATAGCCGTAGGCCACCCCGAGCATCGGCGCCGTGGCCAACGCCGCCGGATCGCCACGCGGGTCGGCCGATTCGACGGCCGCGACCGCCTTCCAGCCGCGCCTGCCGGTGTGTTCTTGCCACATCGAGGCTCTTTGTTCCTCGGTGCCTCTGGGGTAGCGCATGGCGCCGACGTAGATGGCCAGCGCATCGCCGAGTCGCCTGTTCATGTCGTCCGGCGACAGGTCGATCAAGAACGTCGACAACCTTGGGTGCCCTTCGCGGGTTCGGGTGCGGTGCGGCCTCCGGCGGCGGCCGAAGGGTCTACGTCATTATCCCGTTGGGACCGAGTCGCTGGTGTGGCACCTGGCCTTGGCGGTCAACGTCATACAATCGTGCGACGAACAAGGTGGTACGGCTCAGATTGAGCTCGTATCATTATCGTTGGGTGTCCGTGAATGCGGACCGACTCACCGTTGAACAGTAGACACGGCCGCGGCAGGCGCAGTCAGGCAAGGGAGGCACGCATGCCACTCTCGGATCATGAGCAGCGCATGCTCGACCAGATCGAGAGCGCGCTCTATGCCGAGGACCCCAAGTTCGCGTCGAGTGTCCGTGGTGGCACTCTTCGCGCACCTTCGGCGCGTCGTCGGCTGCAGGGGGGCTTGGTATTCGCGGCAGGGCTTGGGCTCCTGGTGGCGGGTGTGCCGTTGTACACCATCGTCAGTCATGTCTTTCTGGCCGTGAGCATCGTCGGCTTCGTCTTGATGTTCGGTGGCGTGGTCTTTGCGATCACCGGTCCCAGGGTGGCCGGCGGTCGGGAGCGGACGGGCGGCGCTGCCGGTTCGACGCGCCCCAAGCGAGGCAAGGGTTCGGGTGGTTTCACCAATCGCATGGAAGACCGATTCCGCCGCCGTTTCGAAGAGTGACCTTCGGGTCCTGACATTGGGGTAGCTCCGGTGGAGCTACCCCAATTTTTTTGGGCTTTCTTAGGGCGCGGACACGCCGTAACCGAGTCGATCAGGGTGCGGCGAGGATTTCCGCCCCACTCCGCCCCACCTGCTGCCCCGAGGGTAACTAGCTGGGGTTTTCCCATTCGAACTGTGTCCGCTTCGGTGGCGTGCGCCCCAGTGTGGGGACCGTTGGGGCAGACAGTGGGGAGTTCGGGTCAACTTTTGCCCGTGAATGGAGCCAAGTGGGGGATTGTGGGGTAAAGTGGCGTGCAGCGGAGCGGGCTGGGTGCTCCGAAGGGCAGCAAGCGACGCGACTCGGGAGCCAACCGAGTGGTGGGAGGTGGCGGGATGTTTCTCGGCACCTACACGCCCAAGCTCGACGACAAAGGGCGGCTGACGCTGCCCGCCAAGTTCCGTGACGCGCTGGCAGGGGGGTTGATGGTCACCAAGAGCCAAGATCACAGCCTCGCCGTCTATCCGCGGGCGGAGTTCGAAGCCATGATCACCGAGAAGGACGAGCGGGCCTCGCGCGGCAACCCGGAGGCCCGCGCCTACCTGCGAAACCTGGCCGCGGCCACCGATGAGCAACACCCCGACGCCCAGGGGCGGATCACCTTGTCCGCCGACCACCGGCGGTACGCGAACCTCACCAAGGAATGCGTGGTCATCGGTTCCATTCGCTTCCTGGAGATCTGGGATGCCCAGGCCTGGCAGGACTACCAGAACACCCACGAAGAGAACTTCTCAGCGGCCTCCGATGAAGCTCTTCTCGACATCATCTAGTCCACATGCCCTTGCATCGTGGCCTCTGCCCGAACCGGCCCTGGCGTACTTCCCCAACGCCAGGTCCGCAATCTCGGGCAGGGACCTCGGTGCAGGGGCATCCCTTCTTCTCGAGGCTGCCGCGATGCCACAAGCCAGCGCCGACCATCCTCACGTCCCGGTACTGCTCGAACGCTGCGTCGAACTTCTGAAGCCCGCCCTGACCCGGCGGGCTGCCGACGGTTCGGGCGCCGTGCTCGTCGACGCCACCCTCGGTGCCGGCGGACACGCGGAGCGCTTCCTCACTGAATTTCCCGGACTACGGCTGGTCGGCCTCGACCGCGACCCCACCGCGCTGGCCATCGCCGGCGAGCGGCTGAGCCCGTTCGGCGACCGCGTGCGTTACGTGCGCACCCGCTACGACGGGTACTGGGCCGACCGCTCGGAGGCCAGCGTCGACGGCGTGCTGTTCGACCTCGGCGTCTCCTCGATGCAGCTCGACCAGGCCGAGCGCGGCTTCTCGTACTCCAAGGATGCGCCGCTGGACATGCGCATGGACCCCGATGCACCGCTGACCGCCGCCGACGTCGTCAACACCTACGACGAGCGGGCGCTGACCCGAGTGCTGCGCGAATTCGGTGAGGAGCGGTTCGCCTCCCGCATCGCCAAGGAGATCGTGCGACGGCGTCAGGTACAGCCCTTCACGACCACCCGAGAGCTCGTCGAACTGCTGTACGTGGCGATCCCCGCGCCCGCCCGGCGCACCGGCGGCCACCCCGGCAAGCGCACCTTCCAGGCCCTGCGCACCGCCGTCAACAGCGAGCTCGATTCGCTGCGAGACGCCCTCCCCGCCGCACTGGAGGCGCTGTCGCTCGGGGGCCGGATCGTCGTCATGTCGTACCAGTCGTTGGAGGACAAGATCGTCAAGGCCCAGTTCGCCGCGGCGACCGCATCGCGCACCCCCGTCGGCCTGCCCGTCGACTTGCCCGGCCACGAGCCGGATTTCGTCACGCTGACCCGAGGCGCGGAGAAGGCCGGAGACGAGGAGCTCGAGCTCAACCCACGTAGCGCCTCGGTGCGGTTGCGGGCGTTGGAAAGAGTTGCACACACCACGGGCGAGCAAACCCCATTCGGAAGGGAACATGCGTGATGGGCAAGCGGACGGAACCGAAGCGTGGCAGTGGCGACCGGCGCCGGGTGCCTGAGGGCGGCCCCGCGCGGCGCGTAGGCGACGCCCCACCGCGGCGCCGCAAGCCGGCGCGCGAACAACGGCCGTCCCGGTCTGCGCCGCGGACCAATCCGTTTCCCCGGCCGGTCGACGCTCCCGCCCGCCCGAAGAATGCGGCCCAGGCCAAGGCCCGGTCGAAGGCGCGTAAGGCCAAGGCGCCCAAGGTTGTTCGGGTGCCGTTGCGTGAGCGGCTACTCATCAAGCTGTCCTCGATCGAGCTCGACCCGCGCAAGTACGTCACCCGGGTGCCCTTCGTGGTGCTGGTCATCGGGGCCCTCGGGCTCGGCCTCGGCGTCACGCTGTGGTTGTCGACCGCCGCTGCCGAAAGGTCCTACCAACTGAGCCACGCTCGCGAGGTCAACCAAGCGCTGATGCAGCAGAAGGAAGCCCTCGAGCGCGACGTGCTGGAGGCGCAGGCGGCTCCCGCACTGGCGGAGTCGGCGCGCAAGCTCGGCATGATCCCCTCCAAGGACACCGCGCATCTGGTCCAGGATCCTTCGGGCGCGTGGATCGTCGTCGGGTCGCCGAAACCGGCTGAGGGAGTTCCGCCTCCACCGCTGAACACCCCGCTGCCCGACCCGATGCCGCCCGCTCCGCCACCGCCGCCCGCACCGCGGGTCGTCGATCCGCGTGAGGTCGCCGTCCACCTGCCGGCGGCACCCGCGCCCCTGCCCGCACCCGGTGCGCCAGCCCTGCCCGGCGCCCCAGCCGTACCCGCACCAGGCTCGGAGGTGCCGGTGCTGGCCGCCCCCGCCGCGCCGCCT
>JAHFVB010000550.1 GCA_023264755.1 Mycobacterium sp.
TCGGTGCGATCGGCGCCAGAATCGACCCAGCCCTGCTGTACGACGTATCCGCATCCGACGAGGGCCCTGGGCAACTGACGTTTCGCGAACTCCTGCTCGGGACGGACGACGACACCGCCGCCCACGCAGACGACCACGATCACGTCCACGCCGCATCGGTCACCGTGACCAGCGCCGGCTGCATCGACCCAGGCGCGCTCGTCGACCTGCTCGAGCAACCACCCGCCGGCGTCTACCGGCTCAAGGGCACGGTGGCCGTGCGCTACCGCGACCGGCCGCGCAACTACGTCGTCAACCTTGTCGGCACGTCGATTCACGTCGCGACCGCCGCGCCGACGGCACAGGCGAACTGCCTGGTGGCCATCGGTACGCACTTCGACACCGACCAGGTTCGGGCCAGCGTCGAGGCCGCACTGCGCCCCTACGACGGCTCGGTGACCGCCGGGCTCCGGCGCCTGCAGCGCTACCGGCGACTCAGCTTCTGAGCGTCGCGCCGCACGTCACCCGCGCCGCAGCGTCAGCACCGTGACCTCGCTCGGAGCGAACACCCGCAAGGGCGGGCCCCAGAATCCCGTGCCGCGACTGGTGTAGAGCTGCGTGCGCTCGCCATGTCGGCTAAGTCCTTGCACGACGGGCTGATCCAGCCTGACCAAGAAGTTGAACGGCCAGATCTGCCCACCATGGGTATGCCCGGACAGCTGCAGATCCACGCCCGCCGTCACCGCCTGGGTGACCTGCTTGGGCTGGTGTGCTAGCAACAGCACCGCCAGCTCGGGGTCGGTGCCCTCGAGCGCCTTCGTCAGGTTCGCCCCGTGCCCCTCGTCGCCGGAGGACCGGGCGGTCGCATCGTCGACGCCCGCCACGACCAGCCGGTCACCGCCACGCTCGACGAGCACATGCCGGTTGTGCAGCGCAGCCCAGCCGATGCCCTCCATGTAGTCCACCCACTCCTGAGCCTCGTAGAGGTACTCGTGGTTGCCGGTGACGTAGACGCGGACCAGCTTGGCCCGCACCGTCGCCAAGGGCCTGGCCTGCGCCTCACGCACCTGCACGGTGCCGTCCGCGATGTCGCCGACATGGCAGACGATGTCGGCGTCGAGCTCGTTGACCCGGTCCATGACAGCAGCCGACCACCGGGCGCGGTCGATCGGGCCGTAGTGGGTGTCGGTGATCATCACCACGCGAAGGCCGTCCAGTCCGGCGCCGAGGCGGGGGATGGCGACCTCGACGTGCCGCGTGCGCGGCACCCGCATGGCCTCGACATAGCCCCACCCCAGCAGCGCGACGACGACGGCGACGATCGCGCCGGCCACGACCCGCGACCTGTCCGGATCCTGAACCCCGACCGTCAGCAACGCCAGCCGCAACAGTTGAGCCAGGACCGACCAGACGAACAGCACCCAAGTCGCCCCCAGCAGGGTGTCGCCAATCGCGGCCGCCCAGTCCAGCCGCCGGCGGCCATGCCCGAGCACCATCGCCGCGGGCAGGGCCACGAACACCGCCGCCAGCACCAAGGAGCCGGCGACGACCACGGCCGTCGGCCACCGCGTACCCGCCGAGAGCAACGTCCACCACGGCACTCCGAGCAGCACCAGGAGGATGCCGCAGACGATGACCAGCCGTCGCCACGGGCGTCGCGAGCGCGTGGACGACGCCTGGTCCAGGGCCGGGGCCTGAGGTTCTGACATGGCGGAACGCCTCGATCCGGGTTCGTCGGGAATACCGCGAGGGTACCTACCTGCCTACCCGCGCGGAGTCCGCCGCATCAACCGCAAACGTGGTGGCCGCTTGAGCGCCTGCTCCGGGGCCGGCACGCGGGCTTCGAGCCGGCTCCATACGCCGAAGTGATCGGACGGAAAGACCCGCGGCTGCTCGGTCGATATCGGCTCGGTGCCCAGCAACTCGATGTCGACGCCGGTCCACCCGTCGCTCTTGAGCAGCACGCGGTCGAACCGAACCTGCCGCTGCTTGTTCCTGCTATCCAGCCGCATCAGATTGATGGCGGTGTCCTCGGTGTAGCCGGCGTCATCTGGATGCAGGGCGGGCCAGAGATCGGTGTAGGCGGCGTCGAGCCGCGGGTTCTCGTCGTCGCGCATGTTGAAGTCGCCCAGTACGACGGCACTGTCGACGCGGTCCAGCGAGCGGAAGACGTTCCCCAGCTGGGTGGCCCGCAACTGCACGCCCGCCTTGCCGCTTTCCAGATGCAATGCCGTGACCACCAGCGGACGGTCGTTGACGATGAACTCGGCCCGGAGGAATCCGCGCCCCAGCCGGGTCGGCAGCCGCGTGTACGTGACCCAGCGCGGGGGGATCCGCGTCAGCATCAACATGCCGTAATTTCCGAACGCCGGTCCGGTGACCGCCGCGCGAAGGTAGTGCTCACGGACCCAGGTTTGGCCCAGCAGGACCGTCAACGCCGACGGGGTGACCTCTTGAAAGACCATGACGTCAGGCATCTTTCGAGCCAGCACGTCGGCGATTGCACGGTAGCGCTGCTCGGCGAAGTACGCGTCGAACCAGATGTTGTAGGTCGCCAGGCTGAGCTCGTCGCGACGGACGGCACCGCCGCCCTTGACGTCATTCCACCGATCGGTCGTCGCGTCGAAGGCGCCAATGGCAACGCTGCGGCGGCGTGACCTCACGTCGTGATCCGGCTCATTCGTCCCTCCACCCCTCACCGTGCCACTCGAGAGGGTATCGGCGGCGAGCACCTTCCGGCTACTCGCCCGGCCGCGCCCAAACACCTTTTGGCAAACGACTTCCCGGCTCGGCTCCAGCCTCCTCGGCGGGCGACGGCGACGGTCGGGTATCGGTTTGCCAACGGGACCGTCGATCAATTATGTGTTCCGGCCCACCAGGCATTATCGTTGCGCGCGGTTTGTCGTCGACCCAGGAAACCCATATGCCTACTCAGTCCGCCCTGCGGCACGCGCCAGCCCTGCGTCCCCGCGGTCAGCGCATCAGTACACGAGCGAACGTCATGACCGTCGGTCAGTGCTTCGAGATCGACATCACCCGCGAGCTCGACGGGTGGCTGATCGAGATCCCCGAGATCGGCGCCGTCACCCGCACGCGACGCCGGGCCACCGTCGAACTGGCCGCCCGCGAATGCATCGCGAACCAGACCGGCATCCCCATCGGCTACGTCGCCGTCTTCGTCACCAGCGAGCTCGGTTAGGGCCCAGATTCCCGAACCGAGCTTGAGGCGGTAACCCCACCACTACCCTGCAGTCATTCACGTGACGAAGGGACGACGTAGCCGATGGGAACGCCGGCGCCGACCGAACCCCGGGGCCAAGTGGTGGGATTGGCCCGCGGCATGCGCGCCCTGGTCCGGGCGCACGCCGCCGAGTCGGAGCGGTTGCGCACGCTGGCGCCGGCGCTCGTGGACCGGCTGTGGAGCTCCGGTTTGA
>JAHFVB010000551.1 GCA_023264755.1 Mycobacterium sp.
CGTCCCGCGAACCTCTTCGTGGCGGGGTTCATCGGGTCACCGGCGATGAACTTCTTCCCCGCCACGCTGACCGACGTCGGGGTGCGGCTGCCCTTCGGCGACGTCACGCTGACCTCCGAGGTGCACGACGTACTGGCGCTGCACCCGAAGCCCACCAACGTCATCGTCGGTGTCCGACCCGAACACCTCGACGACGTCGCGCTGATGGATACCTACGCCCGGATCAGGGCGTTGACGTTCCAGGTCGCCATCGACTTCGTGGAATCGTTGGGTTCGGACAAGTATCTGCACTTCCGGACCGAGGGGGCGGGTGCGCAGGCCGCTCAGCTGGCCGAGTTGAGCACCGAATCGGGGGCGGCCGAGAATCAGTTCGTGGCAAGGGTTTCCGCCGAGTCGAAGGTGGTGGCCGGACAGTCCGCCGAGCTGGCATTCGACACCTCGAAGCTCACCTTGTTCGATGCGGATACCGGAGTGAATCTGTCGATTCCGCCCGCCGAGTGAACGACGTCCTGGCGGCGGTTCGCGCGCATCTGAGGGAGCACTTCGCCCGCGTCGGGCTGACCGCCGAGCCGGTGTCGGCGAGCGTGACGTTCCTCGGGGCCGAAACCATCGAGATCCTGCGGTTCGGTCCCGACGACGATGGGGTCTATCACTATGTGTCGCTGGGTTGTTCGCGTCATCCCATGAGCGAACCCACCGAGCTGATGGCCGACCCGAACCTCGGGCCGCGGGCCGAGGTGATGATGTCGCTGCGGGGGCCGACGCCCAGTGGGTTGTCCCAAACCATCGCGGTGCTGGCCGCTGCCCCGGTGGTCGAGGGGCTGGTGCTGGTCCCCGATGCGCTGATCGATCTCGAGACGCCCCTGTGGATTCCGTCGCCGTTCACGGCGATGCTCTTGGGGTCGGCGGAGCTCGACGACGTGCCGTTGCCCGCGCCGAAGGAGCCCGTGAAACTGCTGTCGGCGACGCCGATCACTCCGACGGAGGCGGCGTGGGTGCGGTTGAAGGGCGCCGAGGCCATGCGGCAGGCGTGGCAGGTCGACGGTGTCGACGTGCTCGACCCGAGGCGACCGGCCGCACAACCCCGCTAGTCGCGTTCCGCGGGAAGCGGGGTGGGCGCCTACAGCCAGTTGTTGCGCCTGAAGTTGAAGTACAGCACGGTGCACACGGTCGCCATCACCAGCAGTACCGCGGGATACCCCCACACCTGGTGAAGCTCGGGCATGTGGTCGAAGTTCATGCCGTAGATGCCCGCCAGTGCGGTGGGCACGGCGGCGATCGCGACCCAGGCCGAGATCTTGCGCATGTCGATGTTCTGCTGCATCGACACCTTGCCCACCGCGGCCTGGACGAGTGAGCTGAGTACTTCGTCGTAGCTGGCGATCCGGTCGGAGGCCTGTGTGTTGTGGTCTACGACGTCGCGGATGTAGCGGCGGACTTCCTTGGAGATGAGGTCGTTGTGGTCGCTGCCGAGCCGCTGCAGGGCGAGGTTCAGCGGACCTACCGCCCGGCGCATCTCGACGACTTCGCGCTTGAGCAGGTAGATGTGCTCGATGTCGGTCTCGCTGGTCGGCGAGAAGACGTTCTCCTCCATGGCATCGATGTCGTACTCGACCAGGTCGGTGACCTCGAGGTAGTGGTCGACGACGTGGTCGGCGATCGCGTGCAGCACGGCGTACGGGCCCAGTGCACAGTTGGCGGGGGTGCTGTCCATGCGCTTGCGCACCGCGGCCAGCCCACCGTGTTCGCCGTGTCGGACGGTCACCACGAAGTTCGGGCCGACGAAGATCATGATCTCGCCGGTCTCGACGATCTCGCGGGCCTTGCCCACTGATTCGTGCTCGACGTACATGATGGTCTTGAGCACCAGGAACAAGGTGTTGTCGTAGCGCTCCAGCTTGGGGCGCTGATGAGCGTGGACGGCGTCCTCGACGGCCAGCTCGTGCAGGTCGAAAACGTCGGCTACCGATTGCATCTGATGGTGGTCGGGTTCGTGAAGGCCGATCCAGACGAAGGCGGCCACGCCCGCTTGCTCGAGCTCCCGAACCTTCGCCAGGGCCGCCGCGTGCGTGTACTTGCCGGGCAGTCGCGAGCCGTCCGCGTAGACGCCGCAATCGACCATGGCGCGCGCCACCGGTACGTGGATCGCCGCGGCGTCTGGGGCTGTCCGGTTTCGCACCGCGGGCCGCAGCAGCGCCGGTTGCAGTGCGCGGAAGGATGGCATACGCGGATCTCCGATGGCGGTGAAGTGCGGAAACTTGGCCTCTGCATGGTACGCGTCGGTGCTGAAAATGCCCTGACAGCGGATTTGGGTCGAGGGCAACTACCGCCATTGGCTGCTGTGAGGAAACTGCGGTGACGTACCCTGGCGCCGTGTCTAACGGAGTCGTTGGTTCCTCGCGCGAGCACTCGTCGGCGACGCGCACCCCTCAGGTCGTCATCACCGATGCCGAGATATTCGACGCGCACGAGGGCGGCAAGCTCTCCGTCGCACTGAATTCGCCGCTCGATACGCAGCGGGCCTTGTCGATCGCCTACACCCCGGGGGTGGCGCAGGTCAGTCGCGCCATCGCGACCGACCGCACGCTGGCGGCGAAGTACACCTGGGCGCACCGGCTGGTCGCCGTCATCAGCGACGGCAGCGCCGTGCTGGGCCTCGGGGACATCGGGCCGGCGGCCTCGTTGCCGGTGATGGAGGGCAAGAGCGCGCTGTTCAAGACGTTCGGCGGGCTCGACTCGATCCCCATCGTGCTCGACACCAACGACCCCGACGAGATCGTCGAGACCATCATCCGACTGCGTCCGACGTTCGGCGCGGTGAACCTGGAGGACATCTCGGCGCCGCGCTGCTTCGAGATCGAACGCCGCCTCGTCGAAGCGCTGGACTGCCCGGTCATGCACGACGACCAGCACGGCACCGCGATCGTGGTACTGGCTGCCCTGATGGGTGCCAGCAAGGTGCTCGATCGCGACATGCACACGCTCAAGATCGTCATCTCCGGGGCCGGAGCGGCCGGCATCGCGTGCGCGAACATCTTGCTGGCCAAGGGCATCGGCGACATCACGGTGTTGGACAGCAGGGGGATCGTGCACGCCGGGCGGGCCGACATGAACCCGTTCAAGGACGAGTTGGCCACCAGAACCAATCCGCGTGGGCTCACCGGCGGGCTCGCCGAAGCCCTCGCCGGCGCCGACGTGTTCATGGGCGTCTCGGCCGGCCTGGTGCCGGAGGAGTTGATCGCGACGATGACGCCGGGCGGCATCGTCTTCGCGATGTCCAACCCGGACCCGGAGATCCACCTCGACGCGGCGAGCAAGTACGCCGCCGTGGTGGCCACCGGCCGCAGCGACTTCCCCAACCAGATCAACAACGTGTTGGCCTTCCCCGGCGTGTTCCGCGGTGCCCTCGA
>JAHFVB010000138.1 GCA_023264755.1 Mycobacterium sp.
ACCATCTGCAGGAAGGCCACGGTGCCCTCCTGCATGCGGGTGCCGCCCGAGCTCGGCGACGCCACCAGCGGCAGCCGCTCGGCCGTGGCGCGTTCCACGGCCGCGGTGATGCGTTCGGCGGCAGCCACCCCGATGGAGCCGGCCAGGAAGTCGAACTCGCAGGCCACCACCGCGACCCGGCGTCCGAACACCGTGCCCTCACCGGTCAACACCGACTCGTCCAACCCCGTCGCGGCTCTGGCTTCGGCCAGTTCCCGGCGGTAGGAATCGTTCGGGTGCACGTCCAAGGGCGTGGTGTCCCAACTGACGAACGACGCCTCGTCCAACACGGCGTCGCGCAGCGCAATGGCGCTGATGCGGCTCACGGAGCAAGGCTAGCTGGACGGTCGATAGGCTCTAGCCATGATTGGAGTTACTCGCGACGGCCATGTGATGACCTTGGAGATGCAACGGGAGGACCGTCGCAACGCGCTGAACTGTGAGCTCGTCGACGGTTTGCGGGAGGCCATCGAGCGGGCCACCAGCGACGACGTCCGCGCCATCGTGCTGACCGGCGCAGGCAACGTGTTCAGCTCCGGTGCCGACCTGACCGACGCGGCGGGGATGGCGGAGCGGCTACCCGACAAGGCCAAGGCGCTGAACCTCGCCATCGACGCGGCGCCGATCCCCGTCATCGGTGCCATCAACGGACCGGCGATCGGGGCGGGCGTCATCCTCTCGATGATCTGCGACCTGCGCGTGGTCAGTCCCCAGGCGTACTTCCAGTTCCCGGTGGCCAAATACGGTTTGGCGCTCGACAACTGGAGCATCCGACGGCTGACCTCGCTGGTGGGCGCGGGCCGCGCCCGCGGCATGTTGATCGCCGCCGAGCGGCTCACCGCGGACGACGCGCTCCAAACGGGGATGGCCAACCGGCTGGGCACGCTGGCCGACGCTCAGGCGTGGGCTGCCCAGCTGGCCGGCTATGCGCCGCTGGCCATCCAGCACGCCAAGCGGGTGCTCAACGACGACGGCGCCTACGAAGAGCCGTGGCCCGTTCACCAGGAGCTCTTCGACAAGGCGTGGAGCAGCCAAGACGTCATCGAGGCCCAGGTGGCTCGCATCGAAAAGCGCCCACCGAACTTCACGGGCGCCTAGATGCTGCGCGCGGCGGCCCGGCTGACCGGAGGAACGGCGGCGCTGTTCACCGGAGGCTGGGCGCTGCGCGCGCTGCGGGGCGCTCCCGAGGCGCTTGGCGCCACCGCCGCGGACGTACACGCCGTGGCCAAGGATTCGCCCAACTATCGCGACGGCGTATTCGTCAACCTCGAACCGCCGTCGACGGCCGAGGAGCTCGGCGACGCCCGCGGGACGATCGTGCGGGACATGATCGCCGGTAGCGCGCTTCAGCGCCCCGGCGTGCAGATCCCGCTGGTGACCCCCGCCCCCGAACTGCTGCCCGCCGACCTTGCCGTCACCTGGTACGGCCATTCGTCGGCCGTCATCGAGGTCGACGGCTACCGCGTGCTGGCCGATCCGGTCTGGAGCCAACGGTGTTCGCCGTCGCGTGCAGTCGGACCGCGGCGGCTCCACGCGCCGCCATCGGAGTTGGACGCGCTGCCCGCGATCGACGCCGTCATCATCAGCCACGACCATTACGACCACCTCGACGTCGACACCATCAAGCAGTTGGCCCTGACCCAGCGGGCCAAGTTCTTCGTACCGCTGGGCATCGGTGCGCATCTGCGCGCCTGGCGCATTCCGGCCGACCGCATCGTCGAACTCGATTGGAATCAAAGTGCCCAACTCGGGGAGCTGACCCTGGTGTGCACGCCTGCGCGGCACTTCTCCGGCCGATTCCTGTCGCGGAACACCACGTTGTGGTCGTCGTGGGCGCTGATCGGTCCGACACGGCGCGCCTTCTTCGGCGGTGACACCGGCTACACCAAGAGCTTCGGCGACATCGGCGCCGATCATGGCCCGTTCGACCTCACTCTGATGCCGATCGGTGCGTACCACCCCGGCTGGCCCGACATCCACATGAACCCCGAGGAAGCGGTCCGGGCCCATCGGGACGTCACCGATGCCGGCCTGCTGGTGCCGATCCACTGGGCGACGTACCGGTTGGCTCCGCACCCGTGGTCGGAGCCGGTCGAACGGATGCTCGCCGCCGCGGACGCCGAGGGCGTGCTCGTCGCGGTGCCCAAGCCTGGTCAGCGGATCGAGTCCGGCCCTGCGGCGACATTGGACCCATGGTGGCGCGCCTGACCGGCTAGCGTGCTGGTGTGCAGCGTTCATCGATGTTTCGCCTGTTCGCGTTGATCGCCGTCGTGGGATTCCTCGCTGGGTGCGACGCCAAGCCGACCGATCGCCCCGCCTCGTCGAGTGCTCCCGCGACGGCCGACGTGGCGCCCCCGCTGGTGCCCGCAATGCCGTTGCCGGACAACGCCGTCGACAATGCAGTCGGCAAGATCGACGGCATCGTCGACGAGTTGATGAAGAAGTCGGGCCTACCCGGCATGGCCGTCGCCGTCGTGCACGGCGGAAAGACGGTCTACGCCAAGGGTTTCGGAGTCAAGGACGACCGCAACGGCGATGGCCCCGGCAACCGGGTGGATCCGGACACCGTCTTCCAGCTGGCGTCGCTGTCCAAGCCGCTCGGGTCGACGGTCGTCGCGCATCAGGTGGGCGCCGGTGCGATCACGTGGGATACGCCGATCGTCGAGAAGCTGCCGTGGTTCGCGCTGTCCGATCCGACCGTCACGAAAATGGTGACCGTCGGTGACATGTACGCGCACCGGTCCGGGTTGCCCGACCACGCGGGCGACCTGCTCGAGGATCTCGGTTACGACCGGCGTTATGTGCTGGACAGGCTGCGCGACTATCCGCTCGCGCCCTTCCGAACCTCCTACGCCTACACCAACTTCGGACTGACCGCTGGAGCCGAGGCCGTCGCGGTAGCGGCGGGCAAGTCCTGGGAGCAGCTCAGCCAGGACGTGCTCTACCAGCCGCTGGGCATGACGTCGACCAGCTCGCGTTTCGACGAGTACCTGGCCCGCCCCAATCGCGCCGTCGGCCACATCCACGTCGACGGCAAGTACGAGCCGGACTACGTGCGTGACGCGCAGCCGGAGGCCCCCGCGGGCGGGGTGAGCTCCTCGGTCAACGACATGACCAAGTGGCTGACCATGATGCTCGCCGACGGAAGGTTCAACGGGCAGCAGGTCGTCGACCCGAAGGCCCTGCTGGCCGCGCTCACACCGCAGAGCGTGTCCAGTCCACCGTCCGAACCGGCGGCGCGGCCCGGCTTCTACGGCTACGGCTTCAACGTCGGAACCACCTCGGCGGCGCGCGTGCAGTTCAGCCACTCCGGGGCCTTCGAGCTCGGGGCCGGCACCAACTTCGTGATCATTCCGTCAGCGGACGTCGCCATCGTGGCGCTGACCAACGCGACGCCATCCGGCATTCCGGAGACGCTGACCGCCGAGTTCGCGGATCTGGTGCAGTTCGGTGAGGTGCGAGAGGACTGGCGGAGACTCTACGAGCAGGCCTTCGCCCAGATGGACCAGCCGTTCGGGACGCTGGTCGGCAAGCAGCCGCCGGCCAATCCGACCCCGTCGGCGCCACTGGCCAGTTACGTGGGCAGCTACGCGAATGACTTCTGGGGGCCGGCCCGGGTGACGGAGCAGGACGGCGGGCTGCAGTTGGCGCTCGGGCCCAAACTGGTCGTCCCGCTGAAGCATTGGGATGGCAACGTATTCACGTTCGGCTTCGTCTCCGAGAACGCCTCACCCGGCACCGTCTCCAAGGCGACGTTCGACGGAAACAAGCTGACGCTGGAGTACTACGACCAGGACGGCAAAGGGAGCTTTTTGCGATGAGCGCTTGCGCGAAGAGAATTGAGCCCCGATGAGCGCTTGCGCGAAGAGAATTGAGCCCCGATGAGCGCAGGGCCGGCCCCAGGGCTTACCGACGCCGAGGTGGCCCAGCGCGTCGCGGCGGGCCAGACCAACGACGTCCCGGTCCGGGCGGCCCGCTCCACCTCGGAGATCGTCCGGGCCAACGTGTTCACCCGGATCAATGCGATTCTCGGGGTGCTGCTGGCCATCGTGTTGAGCACCGGGTCGTTGATCAACGGACTGTTCGGAATTCTGATCGTCGCGAACAGCGCCATCGGCATCGTTCAAGAACTGCGGGCCAAGCAGACCTTGGACATGCTGGCGATCGTCGGGCAGACGAAACCCATGGTCCGCAGGCAAACCGGGACCAAGGCCAGGGCGCCCAGCGAGGTCGTGCTGGACGACGTCATCGAGCTCGGGCCGGGCGATCAGATCGTCGTCGACGGCGAGGTGCTCGAGGAGCGCAATCTCGAGGTCGACGAATCATTGCTCACCGGGGAGGCCGACCCGATCGACAAGGTGGCCGGCGCAGAGGTGAAGTCGGGCAGCTTCGTCGTCGCGGGCAGCGGCGCGTATCGCGCGACGAAGGTCGGTCGCGAGGCGTACGCGGCGAAGCTGGCCGAGGAGGCCAGCAAGTTCAGTCTGGTCAAGTCGGAGCTGCGCACGGGCATCAACAAGATTCTGCAGTTCATCACCTATCTGCTGATCCCGGCCGGGTTGCTGATCGTCTACACCCAGCTGTTCACCACCGACGCAGGTTGGCGAGACTCGGTGTTGCGCATGGTCGGTGCGCTAGTGCCGATGGTGCCCGAGGGGCTGGTGCTGATGACGTCGATAGCCTTTGCCGTCGGGGTGGTCCGGCTGGGTCGACGCCAGTGCCTGGTACAGGAATTGCCCGCCATCGAGGGGCTGGCCCGAGTCAACGTGGTGTGCGCCGACAAGACGGGCACCCTGACCGAGAACGGCATGCGGGTAAGCGAACTCAAGGTGCTCGCTCAGTGCGATGCCGGTGAGGTACTTGCGCAGCTCGCTGCCGACGACACCCGACCCAACGCCAGCATGGCGGCGATCGGCGAGGCATACAAGATGGCTCCGGGTTGGACCGCCACGGCGAGCGCTCCGTTCAAGTCGGCGACGAAGTGGAGCGGGTCGTCCTACGCCGAACACGGCAACTGGATCATCGGTGCCCCCGACGTGCTGCTGGACCCGGCCGCGCCCGAAGCGCTGCAGGCCCAGCGGCTCGGGGCGCAGGGCCTGCGCGTGCTGCTGCTGGGTTCGTCGGATCGACCCGTCGACGCCGACGATGCACCGGGGGTGGTGAGCCCGGTGGCCCTGGTGGTGCTCGAGCAGCGTGTCCGTCCCGACGCCAGAGCGACCTTGGATTACTTTGCCGCTCAACGGGTCACCGTCAAGGTCATCTCGGGTGACAACGCGGTGTCCGTTGGCGCGGTGGCCGACTCGCTGGGGTTGCACGGCGAACCGATGGACGCTCGGCAGCTGCCCGAGGACGGCGAGGCGCTAGCCGACGTGCTGGAGCAGTACACCACCTTCGGCCGGGTCCGGCCGGATCAGAAACGCGCCATGGTGCATGCGTTGCAAGCGCGTGGCAACACGGTCGCGATGACCGGTGACGGGGTCAACGACGTGCTGGCGCTCAAGGACGCCGACATCGGCGTCGCCATGGGCTCGGGTAGCCCCGCGTCGCGGGCCGTCGCCCAGATCGTGTTGCTGGACAACAAGTTCGCCACGTTGCCGTATGTGGTGGGCGAGGGTCGACGCGTCATCGGCAACATCGAGCGGGTCTCCAATCTGTTTCTGACCAAGACCGTGTACTCGGTGCTGCTGGCGGTGCTGGTCGGGTTGGCCGGACTGTCCTCGAAGTTCTTCGGCACCGACCCGGTGCTGTTCCCGTTCCAACCGATTCACGTCACGATCGCGGCGTGGTTCACCATCGGCATCCCGGCGTTCATCCTGTCGCTGGCACCCAACGGCGAACGGGCCCGTTCGGGCTTCGTACGCCGAGTGATGACCTCCGCGCTGCCGTCTGGACTCGTCGTCGGCATCGCGACGTTCAGCTCGTACCTGCTGGCCTACCGGGGCGGCGCCGCCACCGAGCTCGAACGCACGCAGGCTTCGACGGCGGCCCTGATCACGCTTCTGGTCACCGCGGTGTGGGTGCTCGCCGTGGTCGCGCGGCCCTACGAGTGGTGGCGGGTGGCGCTGGTCGCCGCCTCGGGGCTGGCCTACGTGGTGATCTTCTCGATTCCCTTGGCCCGCGAGAAGTTCATGCTCGATCCCTCGAATCTTCGGCTCACGGCTTCGGCGCTGGTCATCGGGCTGCTCGGCGCCGCGTTGATCGAGGCCAACTGGTGGCTCCAGGGCCGAATGGTCGGAGAACGCCGCACGTTGTGGCGTACGCAATGAGCAACTGCAGTGGGCCGTTCAGCAACGCCTACTAGGCTGGTGTCATGGGATTTCTGGATACCGTGAAGAACCTGGTGAGCAAGAACGCCGACAAGGTCGAGACCGTGATCGAGAAGGCCGGCGACGCCGTCGATCAAAAGACCGGCGACAAGTACAAGGGTGTCGTGGACAAGGTGCAAGAGGCTGCGAAGAACGCCGTCGCGAACACGCAGGCGTCGGCCGACGGCCAGCCCACGCCGCCTCCCGCCCAGCCAAGGCCGGAACCCCAGCAGCCACCGGCGGCCCCTCCGAGCGCCTAGCCATGGCGAAGCTGTCCGTGTCGATCGACGTCCCGCTGGCCCCCGAGCGGGCCTGGGACGCCGCTTCCGATCTGTCCCGCTACCAGGAGTGGCTCAGCATCCACCGGGTGTGGCGCAGCAAATTGCCCGAAACCTTGGAGAAGGGCACCGAGCTGAGCTCCATCGTCGAGGTCATGGGCATGCCGAACCTCATCCGGTGGACCATCGTGAACTACAAGCCCCCGCAGGCCATGACCTTGAACGGCGATGGCAAGGGTGGCGTCAAGGTCAAGCTCATCGGCAAGATCAAACCGGCCGAGCAGGATCCCGACGCTTCGACGGTGACGTTCGACGTCCACCTCGGAGGTCCCGCTCTGTTCGGTCCCATCGGAATGGTCGTCGCGGGTGCGCTCAAGGGCGACATCCGGAACTCGCTCGACAAGTTCAAGTCCGTCTTCGCCTCGTGACCGCGGCCGACCGGCTGGCCGGGCTGGTGCGCGCCGCAGCCGGTGTCGAGTTGCCCGTTCGCGTGCGGGCCTGGGATGGCAGCGAGGCCGGCCCGGCCGACGGACCCGTGGTGGTCATCCGCAACCGTCGCGCGTTGCGTCGACTGCTGTGGGCGCCGGGCGAAATGGGTTTGGCGCGGGCCTACGTCACCGGGGACATCGACGTCGAGGGCGCTCTTGCCGACGGCTTCCGGAGGGCGTGGGCCATGGCCGGCCAGCACCCACCGGTGCCGACGGGCTGGCGGGGCAAGGCGGCTGCGGTACTGGCCGCCGCGCGGCTGGGCGCCATCGGGCCACCGCCGAAGCGCCCCGCGTCCGAGGCTCGGCTGACTGGCCGCTTGCACACCCGGCGCCGCGACCGGGCCGCGATCGCGCACCACTACGACCTGTCGAACGACTTCTACCAGTTGCTGCTCGACGAACACATGGCCTACTCGTCGGCCTACTACGGCGGTCTCGAAGGCGGTCGCGACGGCAGTCTCGAAGGTGACCCCGAGATCGACCGCGCCATGTCGCTGCACGAGGCGCAGACCGCGAAGCTCGAACTCGTCTGCCGCAAGCTGAAATTGGAGCCAGGGCAGCGACTGCTCGACGTCGGCTGCGGGTGGGGCTCGATGATCCTGTACGCGGCCCGCAACCACGGCGTGCACGCCACCGGCATCACCCTGTCGGCCGAGCAGCGCGACTTCATCCAGGCCCGCATCGTTGAGCAGGGGCTCACCGGCCGGGTCGAGGTGCGCCTACA
This sequence comes from Mycobacterium sp., assembly GCA_023264755.1. Lineage (GTDB taxonomy): Bacteria > Actinomycetota > Actinomycetes > Mycobacteriales > Mycobacteriaceae > Mycobacterium. The sequence continues at coordinate 7,832 of JAHFVB010000138.1, forward strand.
GCACTACCGCGAGTTCGATACTGCACCAGCATCTTTCGATGCGGTCAGTTCGATCGAGATGGGCGAGCACGTCGGCGAGGAACACTATCCGGTCTACGTCGCGACGATGTTGCGCGCGCTCAAGCCGGGGGGCCGACTGTTGCTGCAACAGATGTCGCGCAGGGCGGATGCGGCACCGGGTGGCGGTCCGTTCATCGAGTCCTACATCGCGCCCGACATGCACATGCGGCCGCTGTGGCAGACCGTTCGGTTCCTGGAGGACGGGGGCTTCGAGCTCCGCCACGTCGAGGCCATGCGCGAGCATTACGTGCGCACCGTCGACCAGTGGATCGAGACGTTCGAGCAGCGGTACCCGCGGTTCGTCGCGCTGCAGGGCGAAGAGGTCGCCCGGGTGTGGCGGCTCTATCTCGTCGGCGGCGGGTTGGCGTTCGAACAGGGCCGCATGGGCGTGGACCAGCTTCTGGCGCGCAAACCCTGACTACCCCAGGGCCAGTTCGCGGATGCCGCGGCCGATCAGCATCGCGCCGACCAAGAGGAACAACACCATCATCACGGCCTGCTCGTTGGCCAGCAGCCACTCCTTGACGCCGACCAACGCGCGCCGCGCGGCGTCGCCACCGGCCAGGTAGGCCAGCAGCGGAATCGTGACGGTCAGCGTCGCCAGCACCACGAACGCCACGGCGACGAGCACCGCGAGGGCCGCCGGTGCCCGGGCCGCGGCGATGTCCAACCCGGCCAGCACTCCGATCGAGATGCCCGCCGGATCGACCACCGTGACGACCAATCCCAGTCCGAACGCGCCCTTGGTCGTCAGCCCGTCGACGCGACGGGTCAGTGGGCTCTGATGCGGTTCGCTGGCGTCGGCGTCACGCCGACGCCACTTGCGGACCGCGAGGCCGACGAGCACCAGCCCGATGGCGATCCTGGCGATCGAGGCGGCCGGGGCGGGATGCCCACGATGGCCCAGCGCGGGATCGTTGACGATGGAGAAGACGATCAGTGCGGCGCCGACGAGCAGGCCCAGCGCCGCCAGCCTGCCGGCGACGAAACCCACGCCCTTGGCGCTGGCTTGTTCGGAGGCCAGGATCAGCATGATGGCGATGATCGGCAACGGCCCGACCGCGATCGCGACGGTGAGCGGTAGGAGTTCTCCGATTGCGTTACCCACGACTGGTGAGTTTTTCACGGTGCAGCTGACCGCGCCGCCGATCGCCGGAATGGGTACCGAGCCGCGGCGGCTCGTCGAATCGTTTACCCGGGCCGGGCCCGCTGACTACACTGCCCCCAATGCCTGCCGAAACCTACGAGTACGGAATCGATTTCGACGCGATCAAGGCCATCGACATCCACACCCACGTAGAGGTCGACTGTCAAGGCCACCAGGCCTACGACGACCAGTTGGTGGATGCGACCCGGGCCTACTTCAAGATGGGCGACACCGCGGCCGCCACCGTCGACGAACTCGCCGAGCACTATCGCCTGCGCCACGCCGCCGCAGTGGTCTTCACCATCGACGCGCAGACGGCGACGGGCCACGCCCCCAACTCCGTCGAGGACCTGATCGCCGGCGCCGCTCGGAACAACGACGTGTTGATCCCGTTCGGAACCGTCGACCCGTTGGACGTCGACCGGGCCGTCCGAAGGGTGCACGAGCAGGTGGCGCTGGGGGTGAAGGGCTTCAAGTTCCACCCCAGCATCCAGGCCTTCGAGCCCAATGATCGCCGCTACCATCCGATTTACCAGGCCATCGCCGCCGCCGGGGTGCCCGCGCTGTTCCACACCGGCCAAACCGGGCTGGGCTCGGGCCTGCCGGGTGGGCGTGGGGTCAAGCTCCGCTACAGCGACCCGATGCTGCTCGACGACGTCGCCGCCGACTTCCCGGAACTGACCCTGGTGATGGCGCACCCGGCCGTCCCGTGGGTGGACGCGCAAATCGCGATCGCCGCCCACAAGGCGAACGTCTACCTGGACCTCTCGGGCTATTCGCCGAA
>JAHFVB010000139.1:0-3993 GCA_023264755.1 Mycobacterium sp.
TGCAGTTTTGGCACTACTTGTCCGGCGCGGTTACCGGTGATCTCGGCACGTCGTACCGGACGCGTCACGGAGTGGCCTCCGACCTCGGTGACTTCTTCCCCGCCGCCCTGGAACTCGCGCTCTACGGCATCGCCATCGCGCTGATCATCGCCGTGCTGCTGGCGTTCAGCACGACATTGCGGTGGCGCGGTGCAGGTGTGCTGCGGGCCATCCTGTTCACCGGAGCGTCCGCACCGATGTTCCTGCTGGGCATCCTCGGCCTGATCGTGTTCTATCAGCAGCTCGGCTGGGTTCCGGCCAACGGGCGCATCGCCGTTGCGAATCCACCTGTCGGTCCGACGGGACTGCTCACGGTCGACGGGCTGCTGCACGGCCGATTCGACGTCGTGGCCGACGCGTTTCACCACCTGATCCTTCCGGCGCTGGTCATCGCGTTGGGTCCCGCGGTGGCCATCGGCCGGGTGCTGCGCAGCTGTCTGCTCGAGGACGTCGACAGCGACTACGCCCGCACCGCTCGGTCCAAGGGACTCTCGGAGGGCCGGATCCTGGCAGGTCACGTGCTGCGCAACTCCGTCGGAGCGGCCCTATCGATGACGGGGCTCCAAGTCGGACTGATGTTCTCGGGTGTGCTGGTGGTGGAGCAGGTGTTCGGCTGGCCCGGCATCGGTCAGTACATCGCCCAGAGCATCCCCGTCGCGGACTTCCCCGCGATCGCTGGCGTCACCCTGATGCTCGGCGCGCTTTACGTATTCATCAACACGGCCGTGGACCTGCTCCAGGCCGCCGCAGATCCCCGTATCGCAGTCACAGGAGGTTAGGTGCCGAAACAACAACTCATCGTGGGAAATCCCGTGCTTGTCGTGGTCGACATGCAGGAGTCCGGCGATATGCCCGTCGAAGAGGTCGGTATCCCGCACATGGCCGGATACGCCGACCGGATCGGCCGGGCGCGGCAACTGATCGCCGGGGCGCGGGCGGCCGGCATCCCGATCGTGTTCTTCCAGGAAGTGCACCGTGCCAATGGGATCGACTTCGGCCGCGAACTCGACGGTGTCGAGGGTCCGCACTGTATCGACGGCCGGCCTGGCACGCCGCTGCATCCCGAACTGCTGCCTGATCTGGACGGGCCCAACCGTGAGTTCCACATCGTGAAACGGCGCTACTCGGGTTTCATCGGCACCGAATTCGAGATCGTGCTGTCCGGCCTGAAGGCGGACACGTTGATCCTGATCGGCGGGCTCACCGACGTGTGCGTGCACTACACCTTCGCCGATGCGCACCAACGCGACTTCTACGTGCGCGTCGTCGAGGACTGTGTCGGTGGCTCCTCGGAGTATCGGCACGACGCGGCGCTGGATGCCATGGAGTACCTGCAGACCGGTGCGGTACGCACCACCGAGGAAATCCTCGACGCGTTTGCCGGATGTCGCCGCCAGAGCGGCTCCGGCGAATCTCTGACCACCCCGGTACTCGAAGGAGCCGCACGATGAAGAAACTGCGCACCATGGTCGCCATCGGCGCGGCGACCGCCCTGATGCTGACCGCCTGCGGCGGATCGAATTCCGGTAGCAGCAGCACACCGAATGCCGCCCCCACCGACAAGGTGCTGCACCTGTCGTTCCTGCAGGACCCGGGCCAGCCGCCGGACCCCGACATCTACTACGCCGGCCAAGGCCTGCTGCTGACCACCAACACCTATGAAGGGTTGCTGCAGTACAAGAGCGGTACCGACAAGGCCGAATTGCAACCGCTGCTGGCCACCGAATGGACGGCCTCACCGGACAACAAGGTCTTCACGTTCAAGCTGCGCCAGGGGGTGAAGTTCCACGACGGGACGCCGTTCACCTCGGCTGCCGTCAAGGCGTCGTTCGACCGACGGGCGGCGGTCAATCAAGGACCGGCCTACATGGTCTCCGATATCGATTCGGTGACCACGCAAGGTGATTACGGTGTCACCGTCACGCTCAAGGCACCCAACTCCGCGTTCTTGGATTACCTGGCCTGCCCATACGGGCCGCGGATGCTGAGCCCCGAGGGCCTGAAGAAGAACGCGGGCACCGACAACGCCCAGGGCTATCTGACCAATCACGACTTGGGCACCGGCCCGTACACGCTGACCGCCGCCGAGGTGGGCTCGAAGTACGAGCTGACCGCGTTCGGTGACTACTGGGGCACCAAGCCCTACTTCGAGAAGGTCGAGCTTCCGGTCATCACCGACGTGTCGGCCCAGCAACTGCAGTTCAACAACGGGCAGTTGGCGGCGATCCTGCACGACCTACCGTCCTCGGCGGTGCAGTCCTACCTGGACAACAAGTCGTTCGCGAACTACTCGCTGCCGACGATGATGTCGAACTTCGTCTACATCAATCCCAAGAAGGGCATGATGACCGACGTCAAGAATCGCAACGCGGTGATGCAGGCGATCGACGTCGACGAACTGGTCAAGCAGACCTACTTCGGCCGCGGCAAGAAAGCTGAGCAGATCTACCCGGCGAACATGATGGCCCCCGAATTCGGCAAGCAGTCGGTGACCCATGATCCGTCGGTGCTGACCGGTATCGCCGGTAGTCTGCCCGCCGACCAGAAGTCGGTCACGATCGGGTACGACTCGTCCAACCCGGACAACCAGCTGATCAGCAACCTGATCCAGACCCAGTTGGCCGCAGCCGGTTTGAACGCCAAGGTGCAGGCCTACCCCACCTCGGAGATCTACGGCTGGGTCGGCGGTGACGGGCAGGCGGCACCGGAGATCATGACCTACCTCGGCTGGCCGGACGCCCCGTCGCCCTACACCTGGGGTCATATTTCCTGGGATGCCGACGGCGGACTGAACTTCTTCGGATGCTCGTCGCCGGGAATCAAGGATGCGCTGGCCAAGGGGCTGCCGAACGGCTCGGACGCCGACTTCTCCACCGCCGGTGAGGAAGCGGTCAAGACCGGTTGCTGGCTGAACGTCGCGAACGTCAACGACTTCATGGTGGCGCAGCCGTGGCTCAAGGGCTTCGAGCAGGTGCACGTGGTGACCGATCCCAACACGCTGCGGCTGGCCGCACTGTCGGTGGGCTGATGGCGACGCTGGTTCGCAAGAGCGGGGTGCGCCGGATCATCCTGCTGACCCTGGGCTGGGAGGAACTGCCGAAATCGGTGTCGGTATACGGCGCCCCACCCGAGGAACGGATGCGCGAACCCGTTCCCGGGGTGCTGCTACAGACCGACGGCGGGTGGGTGCTGCTGGACACCGGGTTCAACACCGCGCTGGTCCGGGACCCGGCGCTGTACCGACGGTTCTTCCCCACGGTGGAGTACCGCCCGGTGTTGCCCGGTCCCGGCGAGCCGATCGAACAACGGCTCGCCGAGGTCGGGGTGGACTTCGACGCCATCCACACCGTCGCCGTCAGCCACTTGCACCATGACCACGCCGGCGGGCTGAAGTTATTCGCCGGCAAGGTGCCGGTGCACGCCCAGCGTCGCGAACTGGAGTACGGGCTGTCGAATCATCCGGAACCGGAGCGCCATGCGATCGTGCGGGTGGACTTCGACGACCCGAACATCGAGTGGCGCCTGGCCGACGGCGAGGCCGAAATCGCTCCCGGTATCACCGCCGTGCCGACCTACGGGCATACCCCGGGGCACCAGAGCTTCGTGGTCGACCTCGACGAATCGGTGGGAGGCGACGGGTTCGTATTCGCGTTCGACGCCGCCGACCTGACCGAGAACATCGAGCACGAGCTGGCGATCGGCGGTTACATCGACGTCGAACCCGAGGAGACCATCGAACCGATTCGTCGGCTCAAGAAGCTGGCCAGCGACAAGGGTTACCCCTTGGTCCCCGGCCACGATCCTCACGTGTGGCCGGAGCTGACCGCGCACTTCCACGAGCGCTTCGGACCGGTTTCGGCGTAATGGATCTGGTGCTGCGGGCCGAGCGGGTGTTGGTCGACGGCCGGCTGCTGGCGGCCAGCGTGGCGATGCAGGACGGCCTGATCTCCGACG
>JAHFVB010000139.1:4011-9814 GCA_023264755.1 Mycobacterium sp.
TCGAGGTCCGGGTGCCCGACGAGGCCGTCCTGCTGCCCGGCTTCGTGGACACTCACGTCCACGTCAACGAACCGGGCACCGACTGGGAGGGCTTCGCGACGGCCACCGCCGCCGCGGCGGCCGGCGGCCTCACGACGCTGGTGGACATGCCGCTGGACTCCGACCCGGTGACCACCACCGTCGAGGCGTTGCGGGTGAAAAGAGCCGCCGCCCTGGGCAATTGTCGCGTCGACGTGGCGTTCTGGGCCGGAGTAGTGCCCGACAACCTGGACGCGCTCGAGCCGCTCGCCGAGGCCGGGGTACGCGGATTCAAGTGCTTCCTCGCCGACTCGGGCAACCCGAACTTTCCGCACCTCACGCCCGCTCAGTTCCGGGTGGCGATGGCCAGAATCGCCGAGCTCGACTCGGTGCTGTTGGTCCACGCCGAGAGCCATCAGGTCATCGCCGACGGAGTCGCTCCACACGGGCGAAGCTACGCGTCGTTCCTTGGCTCCCGGCCCGAGACGGCCGAAACCGACGCGGCGGCACTGGTGGTCGAGACGGCCGCCGCCACCGGGGCGCGGGCACACGTCGTGCACGTCTCGAGTGCACGGGTGTTGCCGCTGCTGGCCGAGGCCAAGCGCGCCGGGGTGCCCGTCACGGCCGAGACCTGTCCGCACTACCTGACCTTCGCCGCCGAACGCATACCGGACGGGGCGACCGAGTTCGCGGCCTGCCCGCCCATTCGCGGGGCCCGGAACCGGGAACTGCTGTGGCAGGGGTTGCGCGCCGGGACGCTGGACATGGTGGTGTCCGACCATTCGCCGTGCGCCCCGGAGTTGAAGGGGGACGGTGACTTTGGGCGGGCCTTCGGCGGGATCAGTTCGCTGGAACTGGGGCCGCGCGCGCTGTGGACCCAGGCCCGCGAGCGCGGCTTCGGGCTGGCCGAACTGAGCCGCTGGATGTCCGAGCGACCCGCGGCCCTGGCGGGCATGTCCGACCGAGGCCGCATCGGCGTCGGACTGCGGGCCGATCTCTGCGTCTTCGAGCCCGAAGCCGAGGAGGTGGTCGACGTCGGCGCGTTGCGGCAGCGGCATCCGGTGAGCCCCTACGACGGCCTCGCGCTGCGCGGATCGATCCGGCAGACCTGGGTGGCCGGCGAGCGGGTGTTCGCGCGGGTCGGGGAAACCGTATGAGAATCCTGGTGTTGAACCCGAATACGTCGCCGTCGATGACGGCGGAGATCGCCGCGGCAGCCCAGGCCGCAGCGGCCGCGAGCACGGAACTCGTCTGCCTGGCTCCGCGGTTCGGCACGGCGGCCATCGACTCCGCCGCCGAGAGCTACCTGTCGGCGGTCGGTGTCATGGACGTCGTCACCAGCCTGCTGGACTCGGGTGCCTTCGACTACGACGCGGTGGTGCTGGCCGGATTTGGCGAACACGGCCGCGACGCGCTGGCCGAAATGCTGTCGGTGCCGGTGTTCGACATCGCCGAATGTGCGGCCCACGTGGCCCACTTGATCGGGCGCAGATTCTCGGTAGTCACCACCCTGGCCCGCTCGATCGCGCCGATCGAGGACAGGCTGCTGCTGGCCGGACTCGACGCGCACTGCGCCTCGGTGCGCGCCTGCGGGCTCGGCACCGCCGAGGTCGACGCCGATCCCGCCGCGGCGGTCAAGGCCATCGTCGACGAGGCGGCCCGGGCGGTCGCCGAGGACGGGGCCGACGTCATCTGTCTGGGCTGCGCGGGCATGGCCGGAGTGACCGCTGCGATCTCGCACGAGTTGGGGGTGCCCGCCGTGGACGGGGTGGCCGCCGCGATCGCGTTGGCGCAGGCCGTCGTCGGTCTTGGTTTGTCCACCAGCAAGATCGGCGTCTACGCCCCAGGGCCGGCCAACCCGCGTAGCCACTGGCCGCTCTCGCAGGCATTGGGGCTTGGGTCGTGAGCCGCGTCGTCGGCGAGGTGGATCTCGCGTCGCGAGTGATCGGCGGCAGTGTCGTCGCCGCCAGCGACGAGTCCTTCGGGTTCAAGGAAAACCTCATCGACCCAAGCGAACCGGCCTTCGTGCCGGGCACCTTCGACCTGCGTGGAGAAGTCGTCGACGGCTGGGAGACCCGGAGGCATGCGGGCCCAGCCGGGGACTGGGTGATCGTGCGCCTGGGCGTGTCCGGCCGAGTGCACGCCGTGGACGTCGACACCCGCTTCTTCTCGGGCAACCATCCGACGGCATGCCGAGTGGACGCATGTGTGCTCGACCGGACCTCGGATCCGACCGCGTCCGACGTCGCCTGGGTTCCGTTGGTGGAATCGACCGTGCTCAAACCGGATTCGCACAATCTGTTCCCCGTCGCACAACGGCGACGGTGGACTCACGTGCGGCTGCGGCTGGCATCCGACGGCGGAGTCGCGCGGCTGCGCGTCTACGGCGAAGTGATCCCCGACCCGGCGCAATGGGCCGACCTCACGGTCGAGGTGTCCGGGCTCGAGCAGGGCGGCCGCGTCGAATGGTGCAGTGACAGCTTCTACTCGCACGCGGCCACGCTCATCGCCCCCGACCGACCGCGCAACATGGGCGACGGTTGGGAGACCCGCAGGCGCCGCGACGTCGGACCCGAAACCCATGATGCCGTGATGATCTCGTTCGCCGCGGCGGCGGACCTGCTTCGCCTCGAAGTCGACACCTCCTACTTCGTGTTCAACGCCTCACTCGAAGTCTCCGTCGTCGGGACCACGGCGTGTCCCGATCGGGAAAACGGTTGGGCGCTGGTGCCGTTCGACGTGCCCGTGTTGCCGCGCACGCGATTGGTGGCCGATGCGCGCCAGGTGTTCGCGGTGTCGGCCACCGACCTCACGGCGCTGCGGGTGCAGGCCTACCCCGATGGGGGGATCGCCCGGGTGCGCGCCATCGGGCGGCCCACCGCGGCAGGCGTCGCGCGCCTGCGCCAACGGTGGGAAGAGTCGTCGTGACGACGCCCATGCTGGCCGACTGCGCCGGGCTATGGCGACGCACGCTGCTGGTCGCCTCCGATGGCACCCGCGACACGAGCACCGACGTGCGGTGGCTGCAGGGCGTCACCGGATACGTCGACACGCGGGGTTTCGCGGGCACGTTGCAGCAACGCGGTGACACCTTCGAGTGGCAGCGCGACGTCGAGCTCGGCCCGGCCGGCCCGTTCCCCGACGCTGGTGCGATGCGCTGGGACGGCGACACCTTGGTCGAGACGGGCGTGCACGAGGACTACGTCGAGCACTGGGTGCGCGACCAGGGTGCGGGCGAACCGTGCGGCGCGCTGTTCCTCACCGGGCCGGACGGGGCCGTCGGACTGCTGGTTCGCGTCGGTGAGCACTTCGGTTGGGCCGGCGCGGGCCGGGTCGTGATCGACGCGATCGGCGGTCCCCAGTGGAATGCGCTGGGCCTCGCAACGTCGACGCACCAGGTCCAAGCCAACGGCGTGCCATGGACCATCGAGCGGAGCGAAGGAAGTATGAATTCATGACTGGCGCAACGTCATTCACATCGGTACCGATCATCGACATCAGCGGGCTGAGGGCCCCGGATTCGTCCGAGCGCGAGCGGGTGGCGGCCGAGCTCGGGCGGGCGGCGCGCGAGGTCGGCTTCTTCTACGTCAGCGGTGCCGGCCTCGACCAGGAGCTGTTCGACCGAATGCTGGCCGCCACCAAGGAGTTCTTCGCGCTGCCGCTCGAGGAGAAGATGCGTAGCTACATCGGCCTGTCGCGGTGCCATCGCGGGTACGTGCCGGTTGGCGAGGAAGGCGTCGAAACGGGCACCCCCGACCTCAAGGAGGCGTTCGACACGGCGTTGGACCTGCCTGCCGACGATCCCGACTACCTGGCCGGCAATCCGATGTTGGGCCCCAACACCTGGCCGGAGTTGGCGGGCTTCGCCGAGGCGATCACCGCCTACTACACCGCGGTGCTCGACGTGGGGCACCGGCTGCTGTGGGCCTTCGCCGTGGCACTCGGCGAAGACCCCGACGTGTTCTCCCGTCACGCCACCAAGACGCCGAGCCAGTTGCGGCTCGTCCACTACCCGTACAACCCGGACGCCGAGGACGTGCTCGGGATCGGCGCGCACACCGACTACGAGTGCTTCACCCTGCTCAAGCCGACGGCACCGGGACTCGAGGTGCTCAACGGGGCGGGGGAGTGGATCGACGTCCCGCCAGTGGAGGGCACGTTCGTCGTCAACATCGGCGATCTGCTCGAACTGTGGACCAACGGCGCGTTCGTGGCGACCAGCCACCGCGTCCGCAAGGTCGTCGAGGAGCGGTACTCGTTCCCGCTGTTCTTCAACGTCGACTACGACACCGAGGTCAAGCCGCTGCCGCAGTTCGCCTCCCAGGACGGTGCGGATCGGCCGACGCTGCGCGCGGGGGAGCACCTGTTCGCCCAAACCGCACAGACCTTCGCCTACTTGCGCAACCGCATCGATTCGGGGGAACTGGTGCTACCCGACGGGTCGTTGGCCACCGGGCAGTTCGGCCAACAGGCGCTGCAAGGGGCCGAGTAGTCCCCAGCCGGGGGCCTCAGTTGATCGGGGCGTTCACGAAGCGCAAGTCGTCGAGCATTCCGCGCGCCGCGACGATGCCCTCACCGGTCTGCCACACCTCGTTGTTGACCACGAACACGCGGTTGTCGCGAGTGGCGGACAGCTTCTTCCACGCCGCGCCGTCGAGCACGGCGGCCGCCCGCTGCTTGGCGTCGGCCGAATCGAACGACACGTAGACGATGTCGCCGTCGGCGGCCGAGAAGTCGGCGTCGGTGAGGTCCGTCGTGCCGAGCTCCACGTACGGCTGGTCCTTGAATCGTTGCGCGGCAGGACGATCCAACCCGACGGCGGCCAGCACACTGCCCGGGAAGTCGTTGGCCCCATAGACGCGCATGGTGTCCTTGGTCAATTGCACGACCGACGCCTGGAAGTGGGTGGCGTCGTTCTGAGCGCGGACCTGATCGGCGTCCTGCTTGAAGCCGTCGACCAAGCGGTTGGCGTCATCGGTGCGGCCCATCGCCGCCCCGACGGTGCGCAGCGTGTCCTGCCAGGCCGGTCCCGGCGCGCCGGTGAACACGGTCGGCGCGATCGCCGTCAGCGCGCGGTAACTCTCCGGGGTCAACGCCTCCGAGCCCAGGATCAGATCGGGGTTGAACGACTTGATCGCGTTCAGGTCGGGCGTACTACGCGTCCCGGCGGCGGGCAGGTTGTGGATGACGGTGCCGAGATAGGACGGCTGCGCTCGGGTTTGGTCGGGCGTCCCGTCGGGAAGCGCCGCGGCCACGATGCGGGCCTGCAGTCCGAGCGCGCACAACGCGTCCAGCTGGTCTCCGGACAGCACCACGATGCGTTGGGGGTCGCCGTGTAGCTCGGTGTCCCCGGCGGCGTGGTGGACGGTGCGCTGATCGGTGTCGGGGTCCATTGGGGCGGGGCCTTGCGCACACGACTCGTCGGGTCTGCGCTGGTTGCCGAGCACTCCGGCGCCGGCGATCTTGGTGGTGCTGGTGACGACCGCGTTGGTGGTGGACGGCGGGCCGGACTTCGAACCGCAGCCGCTGGCGAGGGTCACCGAAACGGCCGCCGTCACTGCAACTGCCGCGGCGATGCGACCCATCCGCTGGCTGAGGAACGGCACGTCGCCGACGGTACCAATTCCCCGGTCGCTGCGCTCCTGCCCTCCGGACCAATATCCCGGGTCGCTGCGCTCCTGCCCTCCGCCTCGATTCCCCGGTCGCTGCGCTCCTGCCCTCCGGACCAACACCCTCGCATCGCCGCCGGTCAGGCCTCCCGAACGTCGAGCTTCCTGTCAATTAC
>JAHFVB010000140.1:0-8547 GCA_023264755.1 Mycobacterium sp.
TGACAGCCGCTCCGAGGACCGGCAGCTGCTGTTGGACGCGGTCGGCGCGGCCACCGAGAAACTGGTCATCACCTACACCGGCGCCAACGCTCATTCCGGTCAGAGCCGGCCGCCCGCGGTGCCGTTGGCCGAGCTTCTCGACGCCCTGGATGCGACCACACCGGAGCGCATCCGCGATCGGGTGGTCGTACATCATCCGTTGCAGCCGTTCGACATTCGCAACGTCATCCCCGGCGAACTGGTGCCCGACGTGCCGTTCACGTTCGACGACACCGTACTCAAGGCCGCCAAGGCCAGCACCCGCGAGCGGTCCGAACGACCGAAGTTCGTCTCCGGCCCGCTGCCCCACCTTCAGCTCGAGGACGTCGCGCTGGCCGACCTGGTCGGATTCTTCAAGGATCCTGTCAAGGGTTTCTTCCGCGCGTTGGATTACACACTGCCGTGGGACGTCGACGGCGTCGCCGACGAGATCTCGGTCGACATCGACGCCCTGGAGCAGTGGGCGGTCGGCGACCGGATGCTGGGCGACATGTTGCGCGGCATGAGCCCCGACGATGCGCGGCAAGCCGAATGGCGGCGCGGCACGTTGCCGCCCGGTCAGCTCGGCTGGCGCAAGGCCGGTGAACTTCGCGAGCAGGCCGCCCTACTCGCGGCCACGGCCCTCGCTCACCGCAAGGCCGACCCCGACGCGTACGACGTCGACATCGACCTGGGTGCCGGGCGTCGCCTCACCGGCACGGTGTCACCGGTGTTCGGCGAGCAGCTGGTGTCGGTCACCTACTCCAAGCTCGACGGCAAGCACCTGCTGGCGTCGTGGCTTCCGTTGCTGGCGTTGACCGCTCAGCATCCGGACCGGGATTGGTCGGCGATCTGCATCGGTAGGGCGCGGCGCGGGAGCACGCCCAGTCAGCGGGCGTTGGGCGCTCCGCGCGAGCCGGCCGGGGACGTCCTGCGCGAGCTGGTGGCGATCTACGACGCCGGCCGCCGCGAGCCGCTGCCGCTGCCCGTCAAGACCTCCTATGCCTGGGCGTGCGCCCGGCTGGAGGGGGGCGATCCCGAGCGGGAGGCCGGCTTCCGGTGGAAGTCCGGGAACTATCCCGGCGAGGACGCCGATCCCGCTCAGGTGCGGGCGTGGGGTCCGAACGCCTGGCTCAAGGACCTGATGCAACCCCTGCGCCCCGGCGAGGAGGTCGACGGCGAGACCCACCGCCTCGGCGCGTACGCGGCCCGGCTCTGGCTGCCGATGCTGCGGGCGGAAGTGACTGTCTGATGGAGCGTTTCGACCTGCGGGGTCTGCTTCCCGCACCCGCCTCCACCACCGTGCTGGAGGCTAGCGCCGGCACCGGCAAGACGTTCGCCCTGGCCGGTTTGGTGACGCGCTACGTCGCCGAGGGCGCGGCGACGCTCGACCAGATGTTGCTCATCACATTCGGTCGGGCCGCCAGCCAGGAGCTGCGCGATCGGGTGCGGCGTCAGCTCACCCAGGCCGCAGCCGCTTTCGACGACCCGGCTCTCGGCGGGGACAACGAGCTGGTCGCGTTCCTGTTGGAGGGGCCCGAGGAGCTCCGCACGGCCCGGCGGGAGCGCTTGCGCGACGCGCTGGCCGGGTTCGACTCCGCGACGATCGCCACCACCCACCAGTTCTGTCAGCTGGTGCTCAAGTCGCTGGGCGTGGCGGGTGACTCCGACTCCCGCGTCACGCTGGTCGAGAGCCTGACGGAACTGGTGACCGAAGTCGTCGACGACCTCTACCTGGCCCACTTCGGTCAGCAGCGCGACGACCCGCTGCTGAGCTACCCCGATGCGCTGAAGCTGGCCCGCGAGGTGGTCGGCAATCCCGCGACCGAGCTGCGTCCGCTCGATCCGCCTCCGGACTCGAGGGCGGCGGTGTGCATCGCGTTCGCCAAAGACGTACTCGCCGAACTGGAGACCCGCAAGCGACGGCTAGGCGTCTTGGGCTATGACGACCTGCTGACGCGGCTGGCGCGAGCCCTGGATGCCGAGGACTCCCCTGCTCGACTGCGCATGCACCAGCGCTGGCCGATCGTGATGGTCGACGAGTTTCAGGACACCGACCCGGTGCAGTGGCAGGTGATCGACCGGGCCTTCAGCGGCCGCTCGACGGTGATCCTGATCGGCGATCCGAAGCAGGCGATCTACGCCTTCCGCGGCGGCGACATCGTCACCTACCTGAACGCCGCCGAGACCGCTGGCGCCAAGAGGACCCTCGGCACCAACTGGCGCAGTGACAGCGTGCTGGTCGACTCGCTGCAGGCGGTGTTGCGGGGCGCGGCACTGGGCGATCCGGCGATCGTGGTGCACGACGTCGAGGCGGCCAATCGGGGTCACCGGCTGGTCGGCGCTCCGCACGACGCCCCGTTCCGGTTGCGGGTCGTGCAGCGAAGTACCTTTGGGCGCAGCGGAACTCAGAACGTTGCCATCGGGGACATCCGACAGCACATCGGCCAGGACCTGGCCAACGACATCGGCGCCCTGCTCGCCAGCGGCGCCACCTTCGACGGCAAGGCCGTACAGGCGGGTGACGTCGCGGTGATCGTCGAGACGCACCGCGACGCGCGGGTGTGCCAGCTCGCGCTGGCGCGCGCGGGGATCCCGGCGGTGTACACGGGCGACTCCGACATCTTCGCCTCCGACGCCGCCGACGACTGGCTGTCGCTGTTGGAAGCGTTCGACCAGCCGCACCGCTCTGGAGTGGTCCGGGCCGCGGCGGCCACCATGTTCTTCGGCAAAACCGCCCGGGAGCTGGTGGACGGCGGCGACGCGTTGACCGACGAGATCGCGGAGACGTTGCGGCAGTGGGCCGGTCACGCCCGCGAGCGGGGCGTCGCGGCGATCTTCGAGGCCGCCCAACTCGCCGGCATGGGCGACCGCGTGCTGTCCTGGCGTGACGGTGAACGGCACATGACCGACCTGGCCCACCTGACCCAGCTGCTGCAGGACGTGGCGCACCGCGAGCACTACACGCTGCCCGCGCTGCGCGACTGGCTGCGCGCCGAACGCACCGACCGCGGCGGGGTGGGCGAACGCAATCGCCGACTGGACAGCGACGCCGCGGCCGTGCAGATCATGACGGTGTGGGTGAGCAAGGGGTTGCAGTACCCGATCGTGTACCTGCCCTTCGCGTTCAACCGCTGGGTGCCCGAGCCCGACCTGATCCTGTTCCACGACGGTCCCACCCGCTGCCTGCACATCGGTGGCCGGGAAAGCCCCGACTACTTCGAGGTCGAACGGTTGGGCCGCGACGAGTCCGCCGGGGACGACAGCCGGCTGACGTACGTCGCGCTGACCCGGGCGCAGGCCCAGGTGGTGGCGTGGTGGTCCCCCGCGCGCGACGAGCCCAACGGCGGGCTGTCCCGGCTCTTGCGTGGACGTCGCCCTGGCGATTCGGCCGTGCCGAACAGGTGCGTGCCCAACAAGGTCACCGACGAGGACGCGCTCACCCGGCTGCGCGAGTGGGAGGCCGTCGGCGGTCCGGTGCTCGAACAATCGGTACTGGTGCCCGCATCGCCGCCCCCGGTCACGCCAGCGCCGAAGAACCTGGGCGCCAGACACTTTCACCGCGCCATCGACACCACCTGGCGCCGCACGTCGTATTCGGGGCTGATCCGCGCGATCGAGCCATCCTCCGTCAGCAGCGAACCCGAGGTCGTCGCGTTGGACGACGAGGTCGGCGACCTCCCGCTGCTGCAGCCGTCGACGGGCCCACACGTACCGTCGCCGATGGCCGAGCTGCCGAAGGGGGCCCAGTTCGGCACGCTGGTGCACGCGGTGCTCGAGACCGCCGATCCGTTCGCGGCCGACCTGACCGCCGAATTGGAGACGCACGTCCGCGAGCATTCGGTGTGGTGGCCGGTGGACGTCCCACCGCCCGACCTCGCGGCCGCGCTGCTGCCGATGCACGACACGCCGCTGGGGCCACTTGCCGGCGACTTGACCCTGCGGCAGATCGGGCTGCGGGACCGCTTGCGGGAATTGGACTTCGAACTCCCCCTGGTCGGTGGCGACCTCGGGGCCGGCGGGCCGGAGCTGCACCTGCGTGACGTCGGTCGTCTGGTGGCCCGGCACCTACCGGCGGACGATCCGCTGGCCTGTTACGCCGAGCGGCTGACGGACGACGCACTGGGCAGTCAGCCGCTGCGCGGGTATCTGAGCGGATCGATCGACGCGGTGTTGCGCATCCCCTGCCCTGGTGAAGCCGGCGGGGGCCATCGCTACGTGGTGGTCGACTACAAGTCGAACTGGTTGGGCGACGGTGACGGTGCGCTGACGTCGGCCGACTATGAGCGGGCTCGACTGGTCGAGGCCATGCTGCACTCCGACTATCCCTTGCAGGCGTTGTTGTACAGCGTTGTGCTGCACCGGTTCCTGAGGTGGCGGCAACCCGGCTACTCCCCCGAGCGGCACCTGGGTGGGGTGCTGTACCTGTTCGTGCGCGGCATGTGCGGCGTGGAGACCCCGCTGGTCGACGGCCGCCCCACGGGAGTCTTCGACTGGCAACCGCCTGCGGAGCTCATCGTCGCGATATCCGAACTGCTCGATGCCGGGAGGGCAGCCGCGTGAGCTCCGTCGAACCGGTCGACACCGCGAACTGGCGGCGCGCCGTCGGGGCGTCGGGGCTGCTGGCGACCTTCAACGAGGCCGCGGTCATCGACTCGGCCGACGTGCTCGTCGCACAACGGCTCAGCGCGTTGGCCAAGGAGACCGACGAACGGGTGCTGCTCGCCGTCGCCCTGATCGTGCGGGCCCTGCGCGCCGGGTCGGTGTGCCTCGACCTGCGGTCGGTGGCGGCCCAACTCGACGACCCCGAGCTACCGTGGCCGACCGTCGACGAGTGGCTGGAGGCGGTGGGGGCCAGTCCGCTACTCGAGCCGCCGCACGTACTGCGTCGGCAGGAGCACCTGCTGTACCTCGACCGGTACTGGCGGGAGGAGGCGCAGGTCGCCGACGACCTGCGGGCCATGGTGGCGCGCCGTTCCGTGGAGCCCGCGTCCACGTCCGACATCGAGCGGCTGTTTCCGGCCGGCTACGAGGAGCAACGTGGGGCTGCGGAAATTGCTCTGGCGCAACGGGTCACGGTGTTGACGGGCGGCCCGGGCACGGGCAAGACGACCACCGTCGCGCGCCTGTTGGCGCTCTTCGCCGGGCAGGTGGGGACGGGTGCGCGGGTGCGCATCGCGCTCGCGGCGCCGACGGGCAAGGCCGCGGCCCGCTTGCAGGAGGCCGTCCAACTCGAGATCGACAAGTTGGAGCTGGTCGACCAGCGGCGGCTCTCGGGGTTGCAGGCAACCACTTTGCACCGCTTGCTGGGCAGCCGCGCGAACAGTTCGTCGCGGTTTCGGCACCATCGCGGCAACCGATTGCCGCACGACGTGATCGTGGTCGACGAGACGTCGATGGTGTCCTTGACGATGATGGCGCGGTTGTTGGAGGCGGTGCGGCCGCAAT
Source organism: Mycobacterium sp. (assembly GCA_023264755.1). Lineage (GTDB taxonomy): Bacteria > Actinomycetota > Actinomycetes > Mycobacteriales > Mycobacteriaceae > Mycobacterium. Next base: position 5,467 of record JAHFVB010000140.1, read on the forward strand.
CGCGTCTGCTGCTGGTCGGCGATCCAGACCAGCTGGCCTCTGTGGACGCGGGCGCGGTGCTGGCCGATCTGGTCGACGGGCTCGGCGCCGCTGCGGGCTCGCCGGTGGTGGCGCTTCGGACGTCTCATCGGTTCGGCGAGTCGATCGGTGCGTTGGCATCGGCGATCCGGACCGGTGACGTCGACGCGGCGCTCGAGGTGTTGCGGGCGGGCGGCGACCACGTCGAGTGGATCGATGACGCGGACCCGACGGTCCCGTTGCGCAAAGTGCTGCTGCCGCAGGCACTTGCGCTGCGACAGGCGGCGGTCCTCGGCGATGCGAGCGCGGCGTTGGCGAAGCTCGACGAGCAACGGCTGTTGTGTGCTCACCGCCGGGGGCCGTATGGGGTGCAGCACTGGAACCGGCAGGTCGAGCGGTGGCTGACCGAGTCGACCGGCGAGCCGATCTGGTCGGATTGGTATGTGGGGCGACCGGTGCTGGTGACGGCGAACGACTACGGGTTGGGGCTGTACAACGGTGACACCGGGGTGACGGTGGCCGGACAGGACGGGCTGCGTGCGGCGATCGCCGGTACCGGGGAACCGCGAACGTTCGCGACCAACCGGCTACCCGACCTCGAGACCATGCACGCGATGACGATCCACAAGAGCCAGGGTTCGCAGGCTACCGAGGTGACGGTGCTGATGCCGCCGGTCGATTCGCGATTGTTGACGCGTGAGCTGTTCTACACGGCGGTGACGCGGGCCAAGGCGAAGGTGCGCGTGGTCGGATCGGCCGACGAGGTGCGGGCGGCCATCGAGCGGCGGGCGGTGCGCGCGACGGGGTTGGCGCTGCGGCTGCGCGAGCCTGCGGAATTCCGGCTCGGCGGTGTCTGTTGACCTTGAGGTTACTGAGCTGAGCGACGCGGTCGCTACGGGTTTTCATTCGGGTGAGCTGGCCGTGCAGCGGCGGGCCGGCGTGGCACTGCAAGCGGCCCGGCTGTCGGGCATGGTCGACCGTGGTGAGTTGCGGGCCGGCGCTGCCGCGTTCGTCACCGACGCGACATTCGCCGCGCTCACCGCGCGGGATCGGACCGGCCGGCTGTGGACGTCGCCCTTGGTCGGGTCCCCGGGATTTCTCACGGTCGGCTCGCCGACATCACTGTTGGTCGGGGTGGGGCCGCACCCGCACGATCCGCTGCACGAGTTGGCGGCTGGACAGCCGGTGGGGCTGATCGTGATGGACTTCGCGGCGCGCCGGCGGCTGCGCATCAACGGCACGCTGAGCGCCGTGCACGGCGGTGGCCTGGCGGTCGACGTCGTGCAGGCCTATGGCAATTGCCCGCAGTACATCCATCCACGCCGGCCGGCGCCGGCCGCGGAGCGCGACGGTGGAGCTCGGCTGGTCTACCGCGGTGAGGCGCTGCGGGCCGAGGACGTCGACCAGGTGCAGTCGTCGGACACGTTCTTCCTCGGCACCACCCATCCCGAGTACGGCAACGACACCTCCCATCGCGGCGGGCCGGCCGGGTTCGTGCGCGCCGACCAGCATGTGTTGTCTTGGCCGGACTTTCCCGGCAACAACATGTTCAACAGCCTCGGCAATCTGGCGGTCGATCCCAGCGCCGCACTGCTGTTCGTCGACTTCGCCACCGGCAGCGCGCTACAGCTGTCCGGAACGGCCGCGGTGCAATGGCTCGACGACGAACGCAGCGTGCGGTTCGGCGTGCACGACGTCGTGGTCAGTCGGCTGCCCCGCTTGCGATACGACCGGTGAGCCGACGTCAGAACTTCGTCATGTTGGCCCGGTGTATTTCCCTGCTGGAGCGGCTAACACTGGGTGTGAGTAGGCCATGAGAGGCAGGCACCGTGTTGAGCCAGTTGGTCAGTATTGCCGAGCAGGTTGGTGAGTCGCTGCTGTCGACCGTCGGCATTCGGATCGGTACCGAGGAGCCCAAGCACACCGGCGAGCGGTTGACCGACCGCGTCGAATTGCGGCGTTACGGCGTGCGGATCGCGGCGGAGACCACGGTGGCCGCCGACGAGGACGCCGCGCGCAACGAGGGCTTCCGCCGACTGGCCGGATACATCTTCGGCAAGAATCACGGCGCCGACTCGATCGCGATGACGGCTCCCGTCGTCCAGTCGAAGGCCGGCCAGAAGATCGCGATGACGGCGCCCGTCGCGCAGTCCGCCGAATCCACCGAGGTGGGCGCGGGTTGGGTCATCCGTTTCTTCATGCCGGCGAAGTGGACGCTGGACACGCTGCCGAGGCCGAACGACGACCGCGTCCGATTGACCGAGGTTCCCGGCGAGACGTTGGCGGTGCTGACCTTCACCGGCGATCGCGGCCCGCGCGCCGTACACGAGCGGACCGACGAGCTGTTGGAAGTTTTGCGCGCCCACGGGTTCGAGCCGACCGGCGAGCCCGCCGCGTGGTTCTACGACCCGCCGTGGACGCTGCCGTTCCGGCGGCGCAACGAGATCGTGGTGCCGGTCGACGCCTGAGCGGGTCCGCTAGCCCATCCGCAGTCGCGAGTTGTCCGGATGCTCGGCCAGCCAGCGCTGCTCGACCCGCTTGACGCGATGGTGTTCGAGCGCGATGAGGATCGCCCCGGCGGTCACCAGCGCGCCTGCGACGAAGGCCAGCGGCAGTTGCAGGTCGTCTCGGTGGTAGGCGGTGGCCGCCAGGAACCCGGCGATCGTGACGATGCCGAGCATGATGAGGCCGAGGCCGGGCAGCCAGAGCGTGTCGATGAACGACTCTCCGGCATGTGGCTGGGTGGTCCGGGAGTGGTCCACCGGATCGTGATGTGCGCCCTTCATGTGCAGCTCCCTTCTCGAAGAGCTTCACCCAGTTTACGCTCTTTGTGAGCCAGGTCACATATTTGTCCACCCGCGAAAGCGAATCCGACGACGCGGCGGCGATCTGCCCGCGACCTTCCTGGAAGGCCTGACCAAGGGCGCTGGGCGCATAGGCGCGCGCCACTGACGCGGAAATGTAGACTCCGCCCATGTCGTTGGCCAGCGGCGATCTCTTCGCTGGATACGAGGTCCAGCGGATGTTGGGGGCCGGCGGCATGGGCGAGGTCTACCTCGTCCG
>JAHFVB010000140.1:8557-9811 GCA_023264755.1 Mycobacterium sp.
GACGCTGTCGGCGTCGCTCACCGGTGACGACGAATTTCGGCGGCGGTTCGTGCGCGAAGCCGAACTCGCCGCCGAACTCTCGCACCCGCACATCGTCGGCGTACACGACCGCGGAGAATTCGAGGGTCGGCTGTGGATCGCCATGGACTACGTCGACGGAGTCGATGCCGCCCAGCTGCTGCGTGAACGGTTCCCCGCCGGCATGCCGCCGGGGGAGGTGGCCGAGATCGTCACCGCGGTGGCGGACGCCCTGGACTACGCCCACGGACGCCAGTTGCTGCACCGCGACGTCAAGCCCGCGAACATCCTGTTGGACGCCACCGTCCCGAACCGCCGCCGTATTCTGCTCGCCGACTTCGGCGTGGCCCGCAAGACCGACGACGTCAACGGCCTCACGGCGACCAACACGACCGTCGGTTCGGTGGCGTATGCCGCCCCCGAGCAATTGATGGGCCGCCGACTCGACGGGCGAGCCGACCAATATGCGCTTGCCGCAACGGCTTTCCATCTTCTCGCCGGCCGGCCGCCGTTCGCCAATTCCAATCCCGCCGTGGTCATCAGCGGGCACCTCAACGTGCCGCCGCCACCGCTGACCCCAGCCCGTCCGGAGTTCGCCCAACTCGACGCCGTGCTGGCCAAGGGGATGGCCAAACGTCCCGAGGACCGGTACCCGCGCTGCCGCGACTTCGCCGACGCGCTGGCGGCCAGCGCGGCCGCCACCCCGGCGCAGCCACCCGCCCCGCCGACGCCGATTCCCTATTGGGATCAGCCGCCACCGCGGCAATCGTCTCAACTGAAGCCGGCGGTGCTGATCCCGGTGGCGTTGGTGGCCCTGATCCTGCTCGTCGGCGGCGGGTACGCGGCCGTGCGGCTGCTCGCCAAGGATTCGCCGGACTCCCCGCCCACGACCTCGGCCAGCAGCACGACCCACACCACCGCCACCACGAACACGCCCGAGCCATCCACGGTCACGGCCACCACGGTCACGGCCAGCAGCACACCATCGGCTTCGCCGACCTCGATGCCGACCACCCCGACTGCGTCAGCCGCCAGTCCCATCACCATCAGCGGCATCGGGAGCACCCGCACCGTCGCCTGCACCGACAACGAAGTGACGGTGTCGGGCATCGGGAACACCGTCACGGTCACCGGGCACTGTGTGCGGGTGACCGTGTCCGGCCAGAAGAATGGCGTCACGGTCGACAGCACCGACGCCATCGACGTCTCCGGATTGAACAATGTCGTCACATATCA
>JAHFVB010000141.1 GCA_023264755.1 Mycobacterium sp.
GCGCTGCGCCTGATCCAGGGCTTCACCCCGGCCCTCGCCGAGGCAAAGGGGTCCGTGGTGAACGTCAACTCGATGGTGGTCCGGCACTCCGATCCCAAACAAGGGGCGTACAAGATGGCGAAGTCGGCGCTGCTGGCCATGTCGGAGTCGCTCGCCAGCGAGCTCGGCGGCCAAGGAATCCGAGTGAACTCCGTACTGCCCGGCTACATCTGGGGTGGCACGTTGCAAGGCTACTTCGAACACCAGGCCGCCAAGTACGGCACCACCGTCGATGAGATCTACCGGGCGGCCGCAGCCAACAGCGATCTCAAGCGGCTGCCCACGGAGGACGAGGTGGCCTCGGCCATCCTGTTCATGGCCAGCGACCTCTCCAGTGGGATCACCGGTCAGACCCTCGACGTCAACTGCGGGGAGTACCACAACTGATGAGAGCCAGAACCGATGTGGGCACCGTCGACGATCTGCATGCGTCGGCCGTAAAGGCTTGCGGTCTGGACGACTTCGGGACCGATGACGACAACTACCGCGAAGCGCTCGGCGTGCTGCTCGAGTCGTTTCGCCGCGACGCCGACCTGACCGAGCTCGGCAGCAAGATGCAGCGCTTCTTCATCCGGAACGCATTGGTGGCCCGGCTGGTGTCCGAGGCGGCGTTCAAGCAGTACCCGCAACACGTCGACGTCGCCATCGAACGTCCGATATTCGTGACCGGACTACCGCGCACGGGCACCACCGCCATTCACCGGTTGCTGACGGCCGATCCCCGTCATCAAGGCCTGGAACTGTGGCTTGCAGAGTTCCCCCAGCCCCGCCCGCCACGCGAAACCTGGTCCCAGAACCCGGTATTCCAACAGCTCGACGCCCAGTTCGCCAAGGCCCACGCCGAGGACCCGGACTACACCGGCCTGCACTACATGACCGCCGACGAGGTCGAGGAGTGCTGGCAGCTGCTGCGTCAGTCGCTGCACTCGGTGTCCTACGAGACCCTCGCCCATCTGCCGACGTACTCGAAGTGGCTCTCGCAGCAGGACTGGACCAAGCCATATCAGCGGCATCGCAAGAACCTTCAGCTGATCGGACTCAACGACACCGACAAGCGGTGGGTATTGAAGAACCCCAGCCACCTGTTCGCCCTCGATGCGGTGTTCGCCACCTATCCCGACGCGCTGGTGGTGCAGTGTCACCGGCCCGCCGAGACGATCATGGCGTCGATGTGCTCGCTAGCTCAGCACACCACCGAGGGCTGGTCGAACAGCTTCACGGGTGAGGTCATCGGACAGGATGCCCTGGAGACGTGGTCGCGGGGACTGAAGTTGTTCGATGCCGAACGCGCCAAGCACGATCCGGCGCAGTTCTACGACCTCGACTACTTCGAGTTCATCAAGGATCCGATCGCGACGGTGGAGCGCATCTACCGGCAGTTCGACATCGAGTTCACCGATGCCGCGCGTGAGTCGATGGAGGCCATGCATGCCGAGAGCCAGCAGGGCCCGCGAGCGCCGAAGCACACCTACTCGTTGGCCGACTACGGTCTGAGCCCGGAACTGGTGCGGGACCGCTTCGCGGGGAGCTGACCGTCGGTAGGGCCGCTATCCGTCGCCGGGGGAGGGGGCCGACGACACGGCTTCGAGGCAGCCCTCCGCGATGGCGTGATTGATGCTGTCCGTCAGCCGTGGGCAGGACCGGCTACGGCTGCTGTCACCGCCGCCGGCGCGCACCTCGGCGAACGTGGCGCAACGCGCAGTGGCCGCCGAATTCCATTGCACCGCAGTGTGTCCGGGTCCCAGCTTGCGCACCGCGACGGTGGCGTGGCAGAACCGGCAGTCCACCGGCGTCAAGCCGGCCGTGAGATAGCGCTCCCGATCGCGTCGGGTGGCCTCGTGCACCGCCGCTGCGCGCTCGGGGTCAGCGGCGAAATCGGGTGCCTTGGACCACGATCCGGTCGCCTCGCCACTCGTCGCCGGATGGTCGTGGTCGTCGTCGTGGTCCCCGTGCAACTGCAACATGGATCGGACCAGCCGATCGACGTCCGGCAGCTGCGTCATCGCGACGCCGGCTCCTCGGTTTCCTTCGCCAGCGCCTGCTGGGCGAGATTCTCCTCGACCTCGACGTGCCACTTCTCGTTGGCGGCCGTGGTGTCGACCTCCATCTCGAAGCGGTCGGTCATGTCCGGCGTGACGTCGGCGACGTCGACGTAGAACTGCTGATACCAGCGGCGCATCTGATAGACCGCGCCGTCCTCTTCGACCAGCAGTGGGTTGTCGATGCGCGTCTTGTGCTTCCAGATCTCGACGTCTTGCAGGAAGCCCTTGCTGACGCCCTCGGTGAAGGCCGTGGCCATCTTCTCGGTGGTGGCCTCGTCGAGGCCCTTGGGCTTCTCGACGATGACGCCCCACTGCAGCATGAACGAGTCCTGCGTGACCGGGTAGTGGCAGTTGATCAGGATCGATTCGGCCTTGAAGCCGCTGTAGCTGTTGTGCAGCCAGTTGATCATGAACGACGGCCCGAAGTACGAGGCCTCCGAGTCCAGATGGGCTTCGCCGTAGGCGGTGCCCATGCCCTCGATGTCGGGGCGACCGACGTTGTGCAGGTACTGCGAGGCGATGTGCCCCTCGAAGACGTTCTTGAAGTACGTCGGAAGGCCGAAGTGAATGTAGAAGAAGTGCGCCATGTCGGTGACGTTGTCGATGATCTCCCGGCAGTTGGCGCCCTCGATCAGGATGGAGTTCCACCGCCAGTTCGTCCACTGGTCGCTACCGAACTCCGAGAGCTCGGGGACGCGTACTTCCGGCGGCGGGGGATTGCCCTCGACGTCGTGCCAGACGAACAGCAGCCCGCTCCGCACGTCGGTGGTCCAGGCCCGGGTTCGGGCCAGGCGGGGGGTGCGCTTGGCGTAGGGCACCAGCTTGCACCTGCCGTCGCCGGCCCAGCGCCAGTCGTGGAACGGGCACGCGACGGTGTCCCCCTTGAGGGTGCCCTGGGACAGGTCACCGCCCATGTGCCGGCAGTAGCCGTCGAGGATCTTGACCTCGCCGGCGCTATCGGCGAAGACGACCAGCTTGGTGCCGAACGCCTGGACGGCATGCGGCTTGCCGTCCTGAAAATCCGCCACGGGGCCAAGGCAATGCCACCCGCGCGCGTACCTGTCGGGCAGCGCCCCGGTGTCGATCTCGCGGATGCCTGCAGTATCGGTAGTCACGGTGGGCCTCCCGTTCTGTAACCACTAACTAGAACACGTTACAGTTTTTCTTCCCCTGCGCGCAATGGAACGGCTACTACCTGCGGTATATCTAGACGATGCCGCTGTACTCATTCGAGGGCCGAGCCCCCATCGTCGACGAGGGTGCGTTCGTCGCCCCGAACGCCACGCTCATCGGCGACGTGCACGTCGAGGCGGGTGCATCGGTCTGGTTCAACACGGTGTTGCGCGCGGATTTCGCCCCGATCATCATCCGCGAGGGGGCCAACGTGCAGGACGGCAGCGTGCTGCACGCGCCGCCTGGCATCCCGACCGACGTCGGCCCCGGCGCGACCATCGCACACAGCTGCGTCATCCACGGCGTGCACGTCGGCCAGGAAGCGCTCATCGCCAATCACGCGACGGTGCTCGACGGAGCGGTCATCGGGCGCCGCAGCGTCATCGCCGCCCACGCCCTGGTCATCGGGGGGACGAAGATCCCAGACGAGGTGCTGGTGACGGGGTCGCCGGCCAAGGTGCGCGGTCCCATCGCCGGCACCGGAGCGGAGCTTTGGGTGAATTCCAATCCGCATACCTACCAGGACCTGGCCCGCCGCTACCTGGCCGGGCTGGAACTGATCAGCGACCACTGAGTCGTTTCGGCAGCGATCGGTTCGGGTTCGGTCGGCGCCCGCCGCTACTCGGCTGTCGGCAGCCCGACCCGCAGCGCAATCTGCTGCATCTTGGCGACGTCGGTGACGAACTTCTCCGTGGCGACGTCGCCCGGAGCGCTCTGAAACTCCAGCCGGACCACCGCCCGGCCCTGGGTGAAGAACATCAACGTGACGGCTTTGCTCTGGTCGGGGTAGGTGCCGCTGATCATGACGCCGTCGGAGCCCACCGCGATGGGTGTGGGCGTGCCGCCCGCGACCGCCGTGGTGAGCGTGCCCGCCGATTGCTTGAGCGTCGCGGTCGCCGCGGCCGCGTCCGGATAGATCAGCACCGTGTCGGTGACCGCGCGGTCGTCCTTGGCGTTGACGAAGAACGCACTGGCCCCGGCGACGCCGTTGGGCTGTGACTGCGACGACCGTTGGCTGAACGTGTCTTCGGCGTCACTCAGGTCGGGGCCGGTCAGCAGGAGCCGGCTGTAGTCGGGGGCGGCAGCGGCTGGGCTCTTGCTCGTGGTCGTCGAGCTGAGTCCCGCCGACGTCGGCAGTCCCGGCAGCGAGCCCGTCGTGGGGGCAATGGTGTTGGCGCCGGTGCAGCCGCTGATGACGACGGCCAGCAGCACGGCAGGGATGGACTTCAGGAGACGGGGCAAATGTGATTGGGGCAACAGTTATCAAAATTCAGTGCGAGATTTGGTTTTTCGGGACTCGCCGACGATCCGACGAAGGCAATGTCCACGGTACATGCGCTGCCGAGGTGCCCGCAAAGACGACGAGGTGAGGTGGCGCCGGCGTCACGCTCGCCCGTGGATGAGTCGCTGGCGTCAACCTCGACGGGCTAGAGCTTCTGAGCGCTGGCGGTGGCCTGGTTCACGTCCCAATACGCGCGCAGGGCGACGATCTTTCCCTCGTCGTTCACCCGGTAGGTGAACACGCCCTCGGCCTGCACCCGGTAGCCCCCGGCGACGATGACGATGTGGCCGACGTTGGCCTCCTCGTTGCCGCACTGGTAGGTCTTGTCGAAGTGGAACTCGAGCTGGCTGGGTGCGATCGCCATGTCGAAGAACTTCGCGATGGCTTCCTTGCCCCGGTGGCCCTTGCCCTCGGGGTCGAAATGCGACGGCCCGATCGGATCCTCGACGACGGCGTCGTCGGCGAAGACGGCCAGCCACGCGTCCTTGTCCCGGGCCACCGCGGCCGCCCGAGACCGGCTGCCGGCCAGATGAACGGGGCTGTCGCTCATTCGGACGGCTTGTCGGGCTTGTCGGCGCCGACCACCCACATCGAGAAGTACTGCGAGCCGCCGCCGTAGGCGTGCCCCAACGCCTTGCGTGCGCCCTCGACCTGATGGTCGCCGGCCTTGCCCATCACCTGGATCGCGGACTCGGCGAACCGGATCATCCCGGACGCGCCAATGGGATTGGACGAAAGCACGCCACCGGACGGGTTGAACGGAATGCGGCCACCGATGGCCGTCTCACCGGCTTCGGTGAGCTTCCAGCCTTCGCCCTCGGCGGCGAAGCCGAGGTTTTCCAGCCACATCGGCTCGAACCAGGAGAACGGGACGTAGACCTCGGCGACGTCGATCTCGTCGATCGGTGAGGTGATGCCGGCGTCCCGCCACAGGGCGGCCGACGCGTCGCGGCCCGCCTGCGGGTTGACCTGGTCGCGGCCGGAGTAGGCCAAGGGTTCGGTACGCAGCGCCGTGGCGTGGATCCAGGCCACCGGATGTCCGCCGGCCACCCTGGCGTCGGCGATCTCCTCGTTGCCGATCACCAACGCGCAGGCGCCGTCGGAGGACGGACACGTCTCGTCGAACCGGATCGGGTCCCACAGCATCTGGGAGGCCATCACCTTCTCCAACGTGATGTCGGGCTGGTGGAGGTGCGCCAGCGGATTCTTGGCACCGTTGAGCCGATCCTTGACCGCGACCATCGCGCCGATGTGCGTCGGGGCACCCGAACGCCGGATGTAGGAGCGTACGTGCGGAGCGAAGTAGCCGCCGGCGCCGGCCCCGACGGGCTTGGTGAACGGCACCGGAATGCTCAAGGCCCACATGGCATTCGACTCGGACTGCTTCTCCCAGGCCATCGTCAGTACACGCTTGTACCTGCCCGACTGCACCAGCGACGCGGCGACGATCGCCGTCGACCCGCCGACCGAGCCTGCGGTGTGCACGCGGATCAGTGGCTCGCCCGTCGCGCCGACGGCGTCGGCCATGAACAGCTCGGGCATCATGACGCCCTCGAAGAAGTCGGGCGCCTTGCCGACCACCACGGCGTCGATGTCGTCGAACGTGCTGCCCGAATCCTCGAGCGCCCGGTCGATGGCCTCGCGGACGAGGCCGTTCATCGACACGTCCTTGCGCTTGGCGACGTACTTGGTCTGCCCGGTGCCCAGCACCGCGGCGAGTTGTCCGGCCATGTCTACTTGCCTTCCATGACGGCGACCAGGTTCTGTTGCAGCGCAGCCCCACTCGTCGCGTGGGCCAGCACTCGCTGGGCGGCTCCGGTGAAGATGTGCCTGGCCGCGAAGCCGATGCGCTCCAGGCCCGTCGAGAACATCGGGTTGGCGGCCAGCGCGCCACCCGACGGGTTGATCTTGGTGTCGCCGTTCAGCCCGATGGCCTCGGTGAGGATCAGCTGCTGATGGCTGAACGGGGCGTACAGCTCGGCCACGTCGATCGATCCGAGGTCACCGCCGGTGGCGGCGGCCGCCGAGGCCGCGGTCGACGGCGAGGTGGTCAGGTCGCGGGCGCCCAGTATCGGAGTCTCGATGCGGTGCTCGAAACCGGTGATCCACGCGGGATGCTCGCGCAGTTCCCGCGCCTTGTCCCCGGCCGCCAGCACGATGGCCGACGCGCCGTCGGTGATCGGTGCAATGTCGTGGCGGCGCAATGGATCCGCGAAGTACGGCCGGTCCAGCAGCTCCTGCACCGAACTGGCGGGCGCGACGGAATCGGTGCGGCCCGCCGCGTTCATGGAATCCAGGGCCACCTGGGCCATCTGCTCGGCGGTCCACTTGCCGGAGTCCAGTCCGAACCGCGCCTGCAGTCCAGCGGTCGACACGGCATCGGGCATCAGCGGGGCGACCGTGTACGGGTCGGTCTGCAACGCCAGCACCCGGCGCAGCACGCCGGCCGAGGACTTGCCGAAGCCGTAGACCAACGCGGTGTCGACCGACCCGGTGAGGATCTTGATATAGGCCTCGTAAAGTGCCCACGCGCCGTCCATCTCGACGTGCGACTCGTTGATCGGCGGGACTGCGCCGATCGAGTCGATCGCGGACAGAAACGAGAAGGCGCGCCCGGCAAGATAATCCGAGGAACCTGAACACCAGAAGCCGATGTCGGTCTGCTTGATTCCGAGCTCGGCGTAGAGCTCGGCGAAACAGGGCATCAGCATCTCGACACCGTTGGTGGTGCCCTCGGTGCGTCGCACGTGCGGGGCATGTGCGAAGCCGACGACGGCAACGTCGCGAAAAGTCATGTCTGCGTTATCTCCTCTTCGCGCAAGCGCTCATCGGCAAGCCCATCACTGATGGTGCTTGTAGGTGTCGTAGTCGGCGTCGGGCTCACCCGTCGGCCGGAAGTAGTCGATGTTGTCGATGCCGAGCCCCCATTCCTCGCGGGGCTTCCACACCGCCTTCACCCGCATGCCCATCCGGACCTCGGCCGCGTCGATCTCGGTGACCAGGTGCAGGAAGGGGATGTCGGCCCCGTCGAGCAACACGTACGCGGCGACGTAGGGCGGCTTGATGCGCTGCCCGGCGAACGGGATGTTGATGATCGCGAACGTCGTGACGGTGCCCTTGTCGGGCAGTTCGACGTATTCGGTGAGCTGTTGGCCCGTGGCCGGATCCGCCTCGCGCGCAGGGAAGTACACCTTTCCCTCGGGCCCGGTCCTGGCGCCGATCAGCCGGCCCTCCTCCAGCGCGCGCAAGAACGTGCTCTCGGGCAGCGAGGCGGTGTGCTGGATCTCGATCGAGGTGGGCACGACGATCATCGTCACGGGGTCGCGATCGTCCTGCTCTCCCCCCGTCGCTCCGCTCGCCCCACCTGCGTCGGGCACGTCCTCGGCCGTGTCGCCGAGCGCGAAGTAGGCGATGTCGGTGATGGCGCCCACCGGCTCGTCGGCCCAGTGCACGTGCACCCGCGCCCCGGTGCTGATGCCATCGGAACCGGCGGCCCCGGTATCGACGGCGTGCAGCAGCGCGGTGTCTGCGCCGTCGAGTTTGATCAGCGCCCAGGCGAAGGGACGGTCGAGCGGCTGGCCCTCCAACGGCTCAGGCTGCCACGTCCAGGACAGCACTGTTCCGACGCTGGCCACCGGTACGATCTCGGTCAACGGTGCATAGGTCACGGGGTCGTATTCGGCGGGTGGAACGTGGACTCGTCCGTCCGAGCCGCGGACGCCGACGATGTGCCGCCCGCGCAATTCGGTGAAGAACCGTCCGAGTACCGGTCCGACCGAACGGGTGTAGTCGAACGATAGTTTCAGCGGAGCGGAAAGGGGCGGCTCGTGGTCTTTCAACTGGGCCGGGCTGCTTTGGCTGGCACTCACGGCATCGAGTAGAACAGGTTCTAACAATCGTCGCAAGGACGCGTCGGAAGGTGGGCAAGTGAAACTGGGACTGCAGCTCGGATATTGGGGCGCCAAGCCCCCGACCGACCATGCCGAACTCGTCGCGACCGCCGAGGAGGTCGGGTTCGACACCGTCTTCACCGCAGAAGCGTGGGGTTCGGACGCCTACACGCCGCTGGCCTGGTGGGGGCGCGAGACCACGCGGATGCGACTTGGCACCTCCGTCATCCAGCTGTCGGCCCGCACCCCGACGGCCTGCGCGATGGCCGCGTTGACCCTCGACCATCTATCCGGGGGACGGCACATCCTCGGGCTCGGCGTCTCTGGTCCGCAGGTCGTCGAGGGTTGGTACGGGCAGAAGTTCCCCAAGCCGCTGGCCCGCACCCGCGAGTACGTCGACATCTTGCGGCAGGTCTGGGCGCGTGAGGCTCCCGTGCACAGCGCCGGACCGCACTACCCCCTGCCGTTGACGGGGGAGGGCACCACCGGACTGGGCAAGAGCCTCAAGCCGATCACCCATCCGCTGCGCGCCGACATCCCGATCATGCTCGGTGCGGAGGGCCAGAAGAACGTCGCGCTGGCCGCCGAGATCTGTGACGGCTGGCTGCCGATCTTCTATTCGCCGCGCATCGCCGACATGTACAACGAGTGGCTCGACGAGGGCTTCGCCCGGCCGGGGGCCCGGCGTACGCGCGAGACCTTCGAGATCTGTGCGACGGCGCAGGTGGTCATCACCGACGACCGGCCGGCAATCATGGAGTTGATGAAGCCGCACCTGGCGCTGTACATGGGCGGCATGGGCGCCGAGGACACCAACTTCCACGCCGACGTCTACCGCCGGATGGGTTACGCCGAGGTGGTCGACGAGGTCACCGCGCTGTTCCGCAGTGGCCAACAGGACGGCAAGGAGCGAGCCGCCGCCGTCATTCCGGACGAGCTCGTCGACGACTCGGCGATCGTGGGCAACCTCGACTACGTGCGGGAACAGATCAAGGCCTGGGAAGCCGCGGGCGTGACGATGATGGTCGTCGGCGCGCGTTCGTCCGAGCAGATCCGCGAGCTCGCCACCCTGGTCTAGGGGTTACCGCTAGGGCCGCGACTAGACACTTTCTTGCAGTTGTCTAGAACACGTTCTAGATTTGGGCTGTGACCGACGCCATAGCGCCCTCGCAGCACACCATCGCGGGCACCGTCCTGACCATGCCGGTGAAGATCCGCAAGGCGGCGCAACACATGGCGATGTTCTCGGTCGACGCCGACGCGGCTCAGCGGATGATCGACTACAGCGGCCTTCGGGTCTGCCGGTACCGGCCGGGCAAGGCGGTGATCGTGCTCATGCTCATGCAGTACGTCGACGGCGACCTGGGGCAGTACCTCGAATAC
>JAHFVB010000552.1 GCA_023264755.1 Mycobacterium sp.
AGAGCAGTTGGACAAGCGCACCGCCGCCGGTGGCACGCTACCCGTCGTCTCGACCACCCATGGCCAGCTCCGCGACCTGCGCAAGGAACTCAACGCCCTGGTGACCCTGGCGCACCATCGCACCGGCAAGCCGCACGGTTGGATCCACAACGAGCTGCGTCGCATCTGCGGCGGCCCGGTGGTCGCGGCGGCGAACTCCGAGCAACTCGCCGCCCGCATCGAGGCGGTCCGGACGCTGAAGGTCTAGCAAGACGATCGGGTGAGGCGCGCCGGCGCTGGTCGAACGTCACCCCCGGGCCAACTCCCTGACTGATCTTGGTCGGCGTTCGTCGACCGCTCACACCGCGGCTGGCAACGTCGGCGTGTGGGCCGACGACGTCGTGCCATCGCGACGCCAACGCATACCGGCACAGGGACGACAGCCAAGAGCTCAACGCACGGACATCCAGCAAGAGAGCGCTTTTTCCGGCCCGAGCCAAATGGATACGACGGCCAAATCGTTGAATTGTGAAAATTCGAGGGTTTGCCATCGTTGGAGCAGGTGCGTGAATCCTGGAGTTTGGCGAACTTCCTTGAGCCACAATCCGAATGCAGATCACGGCAACGCCACCACGCCGAACGTCCGAATGGAAATTCCGGTCGCTTTACCATGTCGCCGACGCGCGTCTTGAGTTATGTTTGCCGCCTTGGATATCCCCGCAGAAGCACATTCAGGGGGCGCGATGAGGCATTCGAAGACTGGCATTCTCCACTTCCCTACGCCAAGCTCGTGCCCTCGGGAGGCGCGGGCCGAGTTGGCTAACGTCTCGCCGGGTGTCGACAAACGGGTGAAGACCGCGCCGACTCGAGCAGTTCCCGTCGCGCGCCTGCTGGCTGTATCCGCGGCATGGGGAATTGGCCTCGCAATTGCCGCCTGCACCGCGGGCACTGCCCTTGCCGATACCGCCGAGCCGGATTCGTCGGTCTCGTCGGTGGCGCATCCGGGGGCTGCGGCCGCCGCACATCACGTGCGGGGCCGTGCGGCGTCATCGTCATCGGCGTCGGCAGCAGCGTCGGCATCGGCATCGGCATCGGCGTCGGCAGCGGCGTCGTCAGCGGCATCGGCAGCAGCGTCGTCAGCGGCGACCTCCGCGCGCGTCAGAACACCGCGGCCGGCCCGCACCGAGCGTGCGACTCCGCTGGCCGGCTCGGCCCAACCCACCACGTCGCAATCCACGTCCACTACCACCTCGGTCGACGCGAGCGCGCGGACGTTCACCGCCACCGCCACCCGCACCAGTTCGACCAACACCACACCCACCGCGGCACTGCAGGACACGGCCCTGTTCGCAGCGGCGGATCGGACCCGGCGGCTTTCCCAAACCGCGCCGGTCACCGCCCAGACGGCCGCTACCGCGACCACCACGGCATCCAAGACCGCGTCCACCACTACGGCATCCAAGACCACGTCCACCACTACGAGTACGACGAGCACGACGAGCACGACGACCCCCGCGTACTTCCCCAACGCCGGCTGGCTGTGGAATCCGATCGGGTCGAACCCGACGATCGCCGACAACAGCGCGACCTGGGTGAGCTATCTGTCCGCGCCGAACACACAGCACGTAGCCGACCTCTACGCTTACGGCGTGACCCTGGTATCGGGGTCCTCGATCACCACCAGTACCCCGCGCTATCGCGTCACGTTCACCGAGAAGTGGGGCGCAAATCCGTTCGGGTCCTACAGCGTTCCCATCCCCAAGGGCACCCCGATCCCGCCCGGATCGGACGGGCAGATCGCGATCCTCGACCCGAAGACCGGGCAGGTATTCGGCATCTGGCAGGCGAAGTACAACAGCAAGACCAATACCTGGTCGGGCTCGTGGGGCGGGATGACCCCGATCAACGGCAACGGCATCGACACCTCCGGCTCGGCGACGGCCACCGGTATCTCCCGCTACGCCGGAGTCATCACCACCGCCGAGTTCAGCGCCGCCATCGCCGCCAACACCGGGCTCAACCACGCCTTGGTCGTGTCCAGCAACATCGCCGGACCCGGTTTCGTGGGGCCGGCCATCAAGTCCGATGGCACCAATCTGGCCGGCGTCGCGGTCCCGATGCCCGAGGGCTACCGCATACAGCTCGATCCGTCGATCGACGTCGACGCCATACCCGGCATCACCCCGGCGGAGAAGGTGATCGCCAAGACCCTGCAAACCTACGGCGCCTACGTCGTAGACCAAGGGAACTCTGCGTTGGCGTTCATCTTTCAGACCGTCCCCGGCGCAACTTCCTCCAATCCCGGTGCGGCATATACGAGCGCCGGGCTGGCCTGGGACTACGCCGACATGCCGGACATTCCCTGGTCAGCGCTGAGGGTGCTCGCCGCCTAAGCTCTGCACCGGGAAGACGCGGCAGCCGAGCTGGGTCCGCTCCTCGAACCGCCTAGAGCCCCAACAGCTTCGGCAGCTCCGCGACGGAGTCGATGACGTAGTTGGGTTGCATCGCGAATTCGTCTGCGGCCCAACGGTCCAACGTGTCCTGACGGAACTTTCCGGTTCGCACCAGAACTCCGGTCATCCCCACCACCTGGGCGGCGAGCACGTCGTTGTTGAGGTCGTCGCCGACCATGTACATCTCTTCCGGATCGACCCCGAGCCGGTTCGCCGACGCCACGAAACCCTCCGGGGCGGGCTTGCCGACGGCCACGGCCTTGCGCCCGGAGGTCTCCTCCATACCGAGTAGGTACATCCCGGTGTCGATGCGCAGCCCCTCGGTCGTCGTCCACGACGTGCTGCGGTGCATCGCCACGACGGGCACGCCCTGGGCCATCCAGTCGTAGACGCGGCTGAGCGTGACGTGGTCGTACTCGGGTCCCGCCCCACCGAGCAGGATGACGTCGGGCGCCTCGGGCGACCCGTCGCGCACATCGCTGGCGTAGACCAGGTCGATGCCGGGCATGTCCTCACCGATGAGTCCACTGTTGACCAGGAAGCAGCGGGCCCCCGGGTAGCGGTCGCGGACGTAGTCGGCGGTCAGCACCGCGGCCGTGATGACCTCGTCGGCGGACACCTCCATGCCGGCCTCGGTCAGTAGCGCGGCGATCTGGACCCGCGTGCGGGTGGTCGTATTGGTGAGGTACGTCCGCGCGATCTGGTGGTCGGCCAGCACGCGCAACGTCTCCGCGGCGCCGCTGATCGGCTTCCAGGAAGTCACCAGGACGCCATCGATGTCGAACAGCACTCCACCGATAGCCATGGTGCCGAGGTTAAACGGCATACCCGTCAGCGCAAGTCGGGCCTCCCAGGCTCGATCCCCGATCGTCACCGTTCGACCGACCACGAGAAGGCGCGGGCGGGCGAAGGACGGACCCCCGGCTGGGTAGGGTCGTGTCCATGAGCGCCAAC
>JAHFVB010000142.1 GCA_023264755.1 Mycobacterium sp.
CAGGGCAGCCACACCGAACTTTCCGCGGGCCTTTCCGACGAGACCAACGTCAGTGCCACGCCGACGGTTCGCATCAACGGCGAGGATTACGACCTTTCGACGCCCGATGCGCTCGCCTCCAAGATCAAGGAACTGGTCGGCTAGTTACCTGCGGAAGCCGGCGTTCCGAGGCACCGTCGGTCGCCGAGCACCTCGCCGACCTGCACGGTTCGGCCCGTGCTGACCCGGCCGTACACACCGCTCAACGGCACTGTCGCTCATAGGCGGGCACTCCGACCTTCTCACCCACACCGCTCAACGGCACCGTCGCTCATAGGTGGGCACTCCGACCTTCTCACCCGCACCGCTCAACGCCACCGTCGCTCATAGGCGGGCACTTCGGTGGTACTGGAGGTGTCGATCGTGCCAGGCCCGCCATCGGACGTCACGCGAAGGAAGCGATTGGGCAGCGCCAGTCGGTGGATGCTCTGCAACGTCGAAAGGTACTGGTGCGGAAGCGCTCCCGTGACATAGGGCAGCCCGTACTTGGCGCAGATTCCTCGCACCCGCACGGCGATGTCGGCCAACCGATTGCTGGGTAGGTCGGGGAACAGGTGATGTTCGATCTGGTAGCACAGGTTGCCGCTCGAGAAGGCCATCACCGGCCCGGCGGTGAAGTTGGCCGCCCCCAACATCTGCCGCAGGTACCACTCCCCCTTGGTCTCGCGATCCAGCACGTCGACCGTGAACACCTGCGCCCCCTCGGGAAAGTGCCCGCAGAATATGACCACGTAGGCCCAGAGGTTGCGCAACAGATTGGCGACCGCGTTGGCGCTCAAGGTGCTCCGCCATCGCTTACCGCTCAGCGCCGGAAACAGCACGTAGTCCTTGCCGACCTGCCGGGCCACCTTCCTCATCGTGCGCTGGCCAGGAGTCGGCCCGTCGTTGCCAGCTTCGGCCCGAAGGCGCTCCACGTTGACTCCGCGTAGTGCGATGCCCCATTCGAAGGTCAAGGCCAGCAACACGTTCTGAATCGGCTGTAGCAGATACTGCTTCTTCCAGGGCTGGTCTCGAGTCACCCGCATCGCACCGAAACCGAGATCGTCGTCCATGTCGATCACGTTGCTGAACACGTGGTGGCGGTAGTTGTGGGAATACCGCCACTGCGACGACAGCGCGACCATGTCCCACTCCCACGTCGTCGAGTGAATCTCCGGGTCGTTCATCCAATCCCATTGCCCGTGGGACACGTTGTGGCCGAGCTCCATGTTCTCGACGCACTTCGCGTAGGCCAGCGCGGTCGTGCCCAACGCCCAGCCCTTTCGTGAGCGGCTTCTCCAGATGAGCAAGCGCGCGACGAGGTCCAAGCTGCGCTGGAACTTGATGGTGCGTCGGATGTAGGCCGCGTCGGGGGCGCCGAGGGAGTCCTCGACGTCGCGGCGAATCGCGTCGAGCTCGCGCGTCAGGCCTTCGATGTCCGTCGTGCTCAGATGCGTGTATGCGGCAACGTCGGTGATGGCCATGTGAAATCCTCGGTCGTTCAGCGAGGCGGGCGAGGATCTGGGCCCGCGCGACCAGCGTGAAGGCAGTCAGTCGAGCTCTGGTCGAGACGACCAACCGCCGGCGCACCGGTGCATTTCGACCCTACCCGTACCTCTCCAAGGTTCCGCCAAGAGCGCCATCGCATTCTTTCGCCATCGGATACCCGACACGTCCATCGGACCCGCGACACGTCCGTCGAAAGGAATCGACATGGCCGAGCACTCGCCCGCCAGCCGCATGAACACCCGCCGTCCCAGGGTGTGGCTGCTCGCGCTCGCCGCGGCAGCGCTGGCCGCGTGCACGCCCTCCCACGGCGTCGTCGCCACCACACAGGGACCGACACTGACCCCCGTCATCCAGACGACCACGCTGGCCCCGGCCACCGCGGCGCCGCCACCCGTCACGGTGACCGTCACACCTCCACCGCTCGCGACCCCGATTGCCCAGCAAGTCAACGCAAGTGGGCCGTTTCAGGCCCCATCTGGCAACATCCGTTGCACGATGTACACGTCCACCGACGGGCGGGGCAACGCCCGCTGCGAGGTCGTCCACCACGACTGGGTCGCTGCAGCGCCGGCGAACTGCCAACTGAACTGGGGTGACCGTGTCGAGCTCGAGCAAGGCTCACCCGCGCAGGTCGGCTGCTACGGCCAAGAGCTGCCGCCCCCCACGCACACCCTCGAGTACGGTCAGCTGCAGACCATCGGCTCGATCAGATGCGACAGCCAGCCGGCCGGGATCACGTGCCTCGACACCAACACCTGGCACTTCTTCTCGGTGTCCCGCGAGACCTATCAACTCGGCTGACGACTACGACCGGAGTACCTCATGACCACTCGCCACGCCCTACTCGCCCTGGCCTGCGCCGCGGCCGTCGCCGGATCGGCCGCGTGCGGAAGCTCCAGCCCGAAGAGCCCGTCCTCGCAACCCGCCTCGGCCAGCTCGACGTCCACGGGGACCACCACCAAGCCCACCCCGACCACGACCACGTCCACCAAGGCGTCCCCGTCGGCGTGTGACGACCTCGGCGGCACGGTCGGCTCCGACCAGCTTTGCAAGGTCCACAGCGAGGCCGCCGGCTACACGATCGACATGAGCTTCCCCGTCGACTACCCCGACCAACGCGCCTTGAGCGACGTCCTCAAACGGCAGCGGGACCAATTCGTCCAGACGGTCAGCGAACCGCCCGTGCGCGACGTGCCGAAGGCGCTCGACATCAAGTCGACCACCTACCGATCGGGCACACCCGAAACGGGTACCGAAAGCGTGGCGCTCGAGGAGTACGTCAACGTCGGCGGCGCCCACCCCGAGACGTACTACGACGCGCTCAACTTCGACCTGGGCAAGCAGACACCGATCACGTTCGAGACGCTGTTCAAACCGGGCACCGACGCCGTCGCGGTGCTCGACCCCATCGTCGAGAACGAGTTGAAGAACCGCTTGCAGGGCGCCCCCGTCGACGCCAACCCCATCGGTGCGGCGATGTACAAGAACTTCGCCGTCACCGATGACGCGGTGATCTTCTTCATCGGGCAAGGCGAATGGACCATCGAAGCCGCTGGGCCACAGCAGGTCTCGGTACCTCGCGGCGAGCTCGCCGCGATTCTGGCCTAACTACCGAAGCCGGCCTTGCGCAAGGCCTCCGCCAGCGCCCCCGACGGCTGGTTCGATTCCCGCCGGCCAGAGTTGTTGCTGCGAGCCGGGTTTGACCGCTTGTCTCGCCCCTGGTTACCGCCGCCACGCACCGGAGCGCTTGGACCGTCGGCGCGCTTGCCCTGGCCGCCGCGAGCCTCGTCGTTGAGCCGCATGCTCAGTCCGATGCGCTGACGCTCGACGTCCACCTCGACGACCTTCACGCGCACCACCTGCCCGGACTTGACGACCTCGTGCGGGTCGGACACGAAGCGGTCGGCCATCGCGGAGACGTGTACCAGCCCGTCCTGGTGGACGCCGACGTCGACGAAGGCGCCGAAGGCCGCCACGTTGGTCACCACGCCTTCCAGGATCATGCCCGCCTTGAGGTCGGCGACCTTCTCCACGCCGGCGGCGAACGTGGCCGTGGAGAATGCGGGCCGCGGGTCCCGGCCGGGCTTCTCCAGTTCGGCCAGGATGTCGCTGACCGTCGGGATGCCGAACCGGTCATCGGCGAAGTCGGCGGGACGCAGCGTTCTCAACGAGCGCTCGTTGCCGATGAGCTCGGCGAGTGTCAGCCCCGACCGGTCCATGATCTTTCGCACCACCGGATAGGCCTCGGGGTGCACCCCGGACGAGTCGAGCGGATCCTCTCCATCGGTGATGCGCAGGAACCCGGCGCACTGCTCGAAGGCCTTGGGCCCCAGTCGCGGAACCTTCAGCAAGGCCTTGCGGTTGCGGAAGGGTCCGGCCTGCTCGCGGTGCGCGACGATGCCCTCGGCCAGGGTTTCGGTCACCCCGGATACTCGCGCCAGCAGCGGGACGGAGGCGGTGTTCAGGTCGACTCCGACCGCGTTGACGGCATCTTCGACGACGGCGTCCAGGCTTCGGGCCAGCGTCCCCGGCGTCACGTCGTGCTGATACTGGCCGACGCCGATCGACTTGGGCTCGATCTTCACCAGTTCGGCCAGCGGGTCCTGCAGCCGTCGCGCGATGGACACCGCACCCCGAAGCGTCACGTCGAGTTCGGGCAGCTCGCGTGCTGCGTACGCCGAGGCCGAGTACACCGACGCCCCGGCCTCGCTCACCATGGCCTTGGTGGGAGCCGCCGCCCCGGAGGCCTTGATGTCGCTGATGAGTTCGGCTGCCAGCGCATCGGTTTCGCGCGACGCCGTGCCGTTGCCGACCGCGATCAACTCCACTTTGTGGCGGGCGACGAGGGCGCCGAGGGTGGCCTTGGCCTGATCCCACTTCTGCTGCGGCTGATGCGGATAGATGGCGCAGGTATCGAGCACCTTGCCGGTGCCGTCGACGACGGCCACCTTGACCCCGGTGCGGAAGCCCGGGTCCAGGCCGAGCGTCGTTCGGGCGCCCGCCGGCGCGGCGAGCAAGAGGTCTCCGAGGTTTCTGGCGAACACCTCCACCGCGTCCAACTCGGCCCGCTGCCGTAACCGCATGCGGGCATCGACGGCGGCGGAGATCATCAGCTTGACCCGCCACGCCAACCGCACGGTGGTGGCCAGCCACGGCGTCGCAGCGCCCGCCGCGGTCAGGTCGATGCCCAGCGCTTGGGCCACCATCACCTGGTATTCCTCGTCCCCACCGCCGTCGAGGCTGACTGCCAAGACCTGTTCCTTTTCCCCACGCATGACGGCGAGCACCCGGTGCGACGGCATCGATTCGAGCGGTTCGGAGTATTCGAAGTAGTCACGGAACTTCTGCCCCGCGGCGCTTCGTGCCACCTCCTCGGACTGCGGCGCGGTCCGCATCGAGCCGGCCGCCCAGAACTTCTCCCGAACGGCGCCGACGAGCTCGGCGTCCTCGGCCGCCCGCTCGATGATGATGTGGCGGGCCCCGTCGAGCGCGGCGGCGACGTCGGCCACGGCCTCGCCGAGGAACGCTGCGCCGACGGTCTCCGGCACGAGCGTCGGATCGGCCAACAGCTGTTCGGCCAGTGGTTCGAGGCCGGCCTCACGCGCAATCTGCGCCTTGGTGCGCCGCTTGGGCTTGTAGGGCAGGTAGATGTCCTCGAGCCGGGACTTGCTGTCGGCCGCCAGTACGGCGGTGCGCAGCTCGTCGGTGAGTTTGCCCTGCTCCTCGATGCTGGCTAGCACCGCCGCCTTGCGCTGGTCCAGTTCGCGCAGATACTCCAGGCGCTCGGCAAGCGTACGAAGTTGGCCGTCGTCGAGGCTACCGGTGACCTCTTTGCGGTAGCGCGCGATGAAGGGCACGGTCGAGCCCTCGTCAAGCAGCCGGACAGCAGCGGCGACCTGCGCTTCGCGTACGGCGAGTTCCTCAGCGAGACGGGTAGTTACGGATTTCACGATCGGGCTCTGAGTCACGCGACGACCCTACCCAATGGCCCTGACGCCTCCCTTCAAGATCACCACCGCACACCCCCGACGTGCACCGTCGTCATCGGAGCGTTGCGCCGAACTAAGCCCGACTCACCGCCATACTGACAACGCGGACGGCCCGGCGTCCGCCCGAGCGAGGGTGGTCCCCGTGATCTGGCTTCTGCAGCTACCTGCTCCGCTTCTCGGGTTCGCGACGGTAGCCGTCGTCGTCGGGCTATCGGTGGGCGGGCTGATCGTGTTCCGAAAGGCGGTGTCGCACACCCGACTCGAGAATGCGAACGCCGTACCGGGTCAGGTCTTCCAGCTGGCCGGCGTGCTGTACGCGGTGCTCGTCGCGTTCGTCGTGGTCGTCGTGTGGGAGCAGTTCGGCGACGCCGAGAACGCGACCGTGGCCGAGGCCAGCGCCGTCGCCGACCTACTCCGCGACTCCACGGCAATACCCGCCGCCTACCGCCCCGAGGTGCAGCGCAGCCTGCTCGCATACACCGAGGACGTCATCAACGACGAGCTACCGCGGATGCGCCGCGGTGAGACCATCGAGGAGGAATCCGAACACACCACCGACGTCTGGACGGCCTTCCTGAAGGTCCAGCCGGAAACCCGCAACGAGATCGCGTTCTTCGACCACGACATCGCCAAGTTGAACGACCTGAGCACCAACCGCAAGCTGCGGGTTTCCACCGGCGAGTCGGCGATCCCCGGCGAACTGTGGGTGCTGCTCATCGGCGGCGGAATGGTGGTGATGGCGTTCACGTTCCTGTTCGGCACCCGCGACCTGTTGGTTCATGGCCTCGCGGTAGCGCTGACGGCGGGCTTGATGGGCTTCGTCATGTACCTGATCTTCGCGCTGGAGCATCCCTTCGTCGGCGCGCTGTCGGTGAAACCCGCGCCCTACGTGAACGTCCTTCAGATCTGGAAGGACGAACTGCCGCCGCCGAAGTAGCCGGCCCCGCGATGCTGGGGACTCCCCGCGGCTGCGCATTGTGAAATGGCAATGACGGCAGCGCCATTCGCGACTGGTCGAACTCCCGCTCGCCCTAGAGCGAAAGTCGCGCCGCACGTTCGCATCGCGTGACTCTTGGCCCCGGGAGCCGATCCTGGCTAGTTCGTGCCGTACTCCAGCGCCGGCTCGGCCGAGTCGACGTGACCTCTACTCGAGATGGTCAGCTGGTCGGGACGGACCTGGTAGCGGGCGCCGTCGGCGGGGTTGACGACGTCGAATCCTCCACCGACGGGCACCGCGTTGGCCAACTTCAGGTTGGCCCCGTCAGACAGGCGTTCCCCGTGGTAGTAGTAGCTGCCCGAGTCGGTCTGGCAGATCACCGCCAGCGAGTTGGCGGTCCGGATGGCTGCTGCGGGCGAACTGCCCGCATCGCAACGCGCCGCGTGGCCGACGAAGCCCTGCGAGTCGGTGTCCGGCATTCCCGCCAGCGCCGCCCCGCTCGTCGTCGTCGGCGTCGTCGACGTCGTGGTGGATGTCGTGGTGGACGGCGTCGTCGACGTCTCGTCGGTCGTCGATGGCTCGGTCGTGGTGACGGTCGTCGTCGTTGGGGCGGCCAGTGGACTCTGCGGCTGGGAGCTGCCGCCGGTGAAGACGACGACGGCGGCCAGCACCCCGGCCAACGCGAACATGGCGATGGTCCCGAGTAACAACGCCACCTGGACGCGGCTGAACCGCGCTCGCTTCACCGGCGCGGAGGGCACCGGAGGCGACGGGTAGGCCGCATACGGCTTCGGCTGCGGCGGCGCTGCCTCGAATTGCCGCGTGTTCGGCGGTGGGGCCGGTCGAACTGCCGGGCCGATGGACGCCTGTCGCCCCTGCAGGGCTTCGGCCGCCGCCTTGGCCAGCGCGCCCGCCGACCGATACCGCTCGGCGGGCTCCTTGGCCATGCCCTTGGCGATGACGGCATCGAAGGCGGGATCGATCCCCCGGCGCGCGGCGCTCGCCCGCGGCGGTGCCGAGAACATGTGGGCGCTCATCACCTGCCGCAGGTCACCCGCCTCGAAGGGGGCCCGACCCGTGAGGCACTCGTAGAGCAGGCAGGCCAGCGAATACACGTCCGACGGCGGACCGCCGGGCTTGCCGCTGAGCCGCTCGGTGGCCATGTAGGCGCACGATCCGATGACCAGCCCGGTCTTGGTCACGGTGGCCTCGCCGCCTCCGTAGGCGATGCCGAAGTCGACCAGATAGGCGAAGTCGTCCGGCGTGAGCAACACGTTTTCGGGCTTGATGTCGCGATGGACCAGGCCGGCGGCGTGGGCGGCGTCCAGGGCAGCGGCGACCTGACTGATGATCGCCACCGTGCGGGCCGGTGGCAGCACGCCTTTGACGCGAAGTTCGTCCTTGACGCTGGCGCCCTCGACCAGCCGCATGTCGATGTAGAGCACGCCGTCGATCTCGCCGAAGTCGTGGACCGGAATGACGTGCGGCTCCTGCAGCCGGGCCGCGATGCGCGACTCACGGCGAAAGCGGTCACGGTAGCTCGGATCCGCGGCGACGTCGGAGCGCAGCAGCTTTATCGCCACCATCCGCTCGCGCACCGTGTCGTAGGCGCGATACACCTCGCCCATCCCGCCGACGCCGATGAGGGCCTGCAGTTGATAGGACCCGAATTGCGTGCCCAACCGCGAGCCGACACTCGGGGAGCCCATATAAGTTCGTCCACCCTTCCGCGACGCGATTACCGGTGACCGCGCAGGTCAACCCATCAGCGTTGACGGTGTTCCCACAGCTCGTCTTGCTCAACCCGCTCCCCGCAGCGAGCGACGTGCCACGACACCGAAGTCGAAGCAGCGCAAAGCAATTCCTCAGGGACAAGGGTACACGTCGGGCGCGGATCAGACCGGTCGACGAGCTCAGCTACCGTCCCGAACCCACGAAGCACCGGCCCGCCGGTTGCCCGCAAAGTGGCCTCAGGCACTCGCGAGGAGCCGCCGCTCACCAAAGTCCGCTCACCAAAGTCAAGGTGCACACGGGGCCCGCCGCTCGCCAAGCGGTCGCCGGCACTGGCGAGGTAGCCGTGGTCATCAGAAGTCGAGGTGCTCTTCGGCTTTTGCCATCACCAGCGATACCAGGTTCATGGTTATCACCGGCGATAACAAGTTCGTGGTTATCACCGGCGATAACAAGTTCGTGGTTATCACCGGCGATACCAAGTCCGAGCGAGCAGTTCGGGTTTCCACTCGGTACGCGTGTGACGCATGGTGCCCCAGCGCCGACCTCGCCGGCGACGATCACGTTGCCGACCAAGCGGGCCCGGGCCACCACTCGAGCTGATCGACGTCGAGGTGCCCAGCTCCTAGTGAAGCTGGGCACCGTCGACCTCAATCAGATTGGAAGTGGGATCCAGACCCCGAAGAAGTAGAAACCCCACTGGTTGAAGCCGGGATCCCAGATCGGCTGCTCCTGAAAGCCCCAGTAGTTGATTGGTGGCGGAGGCGGCCCAAACGGCGGCGGCGGCGGTCCGATCCACGGCGGCGGGGGTGGTGCGCCCCAACCCCACGGCGCGGGCCCGTCACCCCATGGTGCTCCATGCCAGCGGCCGCGCCAGTCGTTGTCATTCGGGTTCCACGGTGGCCGCCAGTCGTGATTGTCCGGTCCACGCCCGTGGAAGCCGGGCGGAGGCGGCGGACCACCGAAACCACCTGGTCCACCGGGTCCACCTGGGAAGTTCGGTGGCGGGCCACCCGGCCCACCCGGGCCGCCAGGTCCACCCGGGCCGCCAGGTCCACCCGGGAAGTTCGGCGGGGGTCCGCCCGGCCCACCGGGCCCACCCGGGCCACCAGGTCCACCCGGGAAGTTCGGCGGGGGTCCACCCGGCCCACCGGGCCCACCCGGGCCACCAGGTCCACCCGGGAAGTTCGGCGGGGGTCCACCCGGCCCACCGGGTCCCCCAGGAGGTCCGCCAGGTCCGCGCTGTGGCGGCGGGCCGCCAGGACCCCCGGGACCGCCAGGTCCCCCAGGTCCGCACTGCACCCCGGGAGGTCCACATGGAGGCGGTGGTGCAGCGTTGGCAATCCCAGCTTGGATCCCGATACCGGTGAATCCGAGCGCGCACCCGACCGCCGCGGCCGCAACCGCATGTCTGATGGTCATGATTTAGGCCTTTCGCATTTAGCGATGCCCCCGACCCGTTCGCAACGCTAAATAGCCAACTTAAGAGTGAGCTATGTGGCCGCCCAGAAACAGATGTGCCAAGTTCCCACCGCTGAGCACCCAGCGTGGGTAAGGGTTTG
>JAHFVB010000553.1 GCA_023264755.1 Mycobacterium sp.
GGCCGCGGGCACGCACACCCGCTGGACCGTCACCGAGACCCTGCGGAAGGTCTACCTGACCCGCGGGTGAGCGGCGAAGAACGCCCACAACGTCGTCGTCGCATCCAACGCATCAGATGGCGGATCGGCCCCCTCGCGGACGGGCTGACTACCCGGCCACTGGTGCCCGGCACCGTCGATGGTGATCAGCGTGACGCCACGGCCGTCGGCACAGTCGGCCGTCGACGTCGTCACTGCCCCGGTGGCCGTCACGGTGGGGTTGGCACACCGATCGACGTTGCGCCAGAAGGCATTGACGTCGGGTACCGGCGGACCGTCGATGTGCGCGACGCCGACGCCGGGCTCGCCGTCATAGCGGATCAACCGATCGGCGGTGCCGTGTATCGCCATGACCGACGTCGGACGCGGGGCCGCACACGGGTCGAGTTGGGTGGCCGAGTCCGGACCGATGGCCGCGAACACGTCGGTGCCGCATGCCAACGCATAGGACATCATCCCGCCGTTGCTGATGCCGGTCGCATAGATGCGGGCTCGGTCGACCGATACGTTCGCGGCCACCTCGTCGACTACCGCGGCGATGAATCCCACGTCATCGATGCCCTGGCGAGCCGGCCTCCCGCAGCAGCCGCCGAGGGAGTTCCACGCGCGGCCCACCCCGTCGGGATAGGCGACCACGAACTTCTCCCGATCGGCCAGCTGGTTCCAACCATAGGCCTGCTCAGCCTGATCGGCGCTGCCGAAGCCACCGTGCAACATCACGACCAACGGCGCGGCCGGCGGCAACCCCGCGGGCACGTACACCCGGTAGCTACGATCCAGCCCACCGGCGGATATCGAATGCGCGGTGGACCCCACGGTAAATCCTTGGGGTGTGGCCGAACTCGGACCGCTACAGCCCACCAGCAGCAGCAGCGCCACGCCCAATGCCAGCAGCCGACTCACGAACCCACCGTACGACTTGGCGTGTTTGTCCGGTGTTAGCGCGCCCCTCAGCCGAGCTGGTCCTTGAGGAACGCGATGTCGTCCTTGCGGCCGGCCTCGGCGGTCTCACAGATCACGGGTGCGTCGGCCGCCTTGACGACGGCGACCAGCAACTGCGGATCGATCTGGCCGGTGCCGAAGTTGGCATGACGGTCGGCCCCCGAACCCGCCGCGTCCCGCGAGTCATTGCAGTGCACCAGGTCGATGCGGCCCGTGATGGCCTTGATGCGCTCGACGGCGTCGACCAACGCCTCCCCCGCGGCCCAGGCGTGGCAGGTGTCCAGGCAGAAGCCGATGCCCTTGTCGCCGATGTGATCCCACAGCCGGGCGATGGTGTCGAAGTGCCGGGCCATCGCATGCTCGCCGCCTGCGGTGTTCTCCAGGTACACGGGCAGCTCGGTCTGCAAGCTGTCGAGCGCCTTGACCCAGCGCTCGAACCCCGCCTCGATGTCCTTGTCATCGGCGTGGCCGCCGTGCACGATGACGGCGGTGGCGCCGATCTCGGCGGCAGCGTCGCAGGTGTCCTGCAGGATCTTGCGCGACGGGATCCGCACCTTGTTGTTGGCCGACGCGACGTTGATCAGGTACGGCGCGTGCACGTAGATCGGCATCGAAGCGGCCTTGAGCACGTCGGCGTCTTCCCGCGGCTTGGGCTTCTTCCAACTCTGCGGGTCCCCGAGGAAGAACTGGACGACGTCGGCGTCCTCGGTCTGGGCGGCGGCGAGGGGGTCGAGCGGGTCGACATGCGAACCAATGAGCACGTGCCCCAGTCTAGGTCGGCCCTCCGACGGGTCGCGGGAGTCCTTCCGGAAGCGGGAGTCCCGTCGGGTCGCGGAAGTCCCGCCTGAAGCGGGCCTCCGAGCGCGACGACGAAAGAGCCCCGCCACGCGATGCGTGACGGGGCCCTTCTCGTCCAATGACTAGCGGTAGTCGCTGAAGCCGTAGTCGTCCAACGGGACGGCCTGGCCGGAGCTCTGACCGAAGTCGGGGCTGTAGTACTGATCCTCGTAGGACGGGATCGTGTACGCCGCGGCGCGGGCCTCCTCGGTGGGCTGCACCTGGATGTCCCGGTAGCGGGCAATACCCGTACCGGCCGGGATCAGCTTGCCGATGATGACGTTCTCCTTCAGACCGTTGAGCTTGTCGCTGCGGCAGTTGATCGCCGCATCGGTCAAGACTCGGGTGGTCTCCTGGAACGACGCCGCCGACAGCCACGAATCCGTCGCCAGCGACGCCTTCGTGATGCCCATGAGCACCGGACGTCCGGCCGCGGGCTCGCCGCCCTCGGCCACGACGCGACGGTTCTCGGCCTCGAACTCCGCCCGCTCGGTGAGCGAGCCGGGCAGGAACTCCGTTGCGCCCGAATCGATCACGGTCACGCGGCGCAGCATCTGCCGGACGATCACCTCGATGTGCTTGTCGTGGATCGACACACCCTGGGCGCGGTAGACCTCCTGGACCTCCTTGACGAGGTGGATCTGCACCTCGCGGGGACCCTGGACGCGCAGCACCTCGTGCGGGTTGGCCGAGCCCTCCATGAGCTGCTGGCCGACCACCACGTGGTCGCCGTCCGACAGCAGGCGCTCCGAGCCGTCCTCGTGCTTGAACACCTTGCGGCGCTGACGCTTCGAGAGCTTGTCGTAGACGACTTCCTCGCCACCATCGTCGGGAATGATGGTGATCTTGTAGAAGCGCTCGCCCTCTTCGAGGCGCACCCGACCCGTGACGTCCGCGATGGGCGCCGTGTTGCGGGGCACGCGGGCCTCGAACAGTTCCTGCACTCGAGGCAGACCGCCGGTGATGTCCTCGCCGACGCCACCTTCCTGCTTGAAGGTACGCATCGTCAGCTGGGTACCGGGCTCACCGATGGACTGCGCGGCCACGATGCCGACGGCCTCACCGATGTCGACGAGCTTGCCCGTCGCCATCGAACGGCCGTAGCACATCGCGCACACGCCGGTGCCCGTCGTGCAGGTCAGCACCGAACGCACCTTGACCTCGCTGATACCGGCCGCCAACAGGGCGTCGATGGCCGGATCGCCGATGTCGTGGCCACGCTCGACGATGACGTTGCCCTTGGCGTCGATGGCATCGCTGGCCAACGTCCGCGCGTAGGCGGCGGTTTCGATGTGTGCGTCGCGCACCATCGAACCGTCGGGCAACTGCTCGGCGAGGGTGACGATGACGCCGCGCTCGGTCTGGCAGTCGTGCTCGCGGACGATGACGTCCTGGGACACGTCCACCAGACGACGGGTCAGGTAACCCGAGTCAGCGGTACGAAGCGCCGTGTCGGCCAAGCCCTTACGAGCGCCGTGGGTGTTGATGAAGTACTCCAACACCGTCAGGCCCTCACGGAACGAGGACTTGATGG
>JAHFVB010000554.1 GCA_023264755.1 Mycobacterium sp.
TCACCCAACCCGGTCGTCCCGCTGAGCCGGGCCGCCAGGGCCGTGTCGTCGGGGGCATAGGTGATGTGGCCGTGCCGCGCGCAGGTACGCAACTCCCACCGGTTGTGGCGGTGCTCTTTGCCCATGGTCGTCGTGCTCCTTTGCCGGGCACTGATCATCGCGGTCCCGCCGGGACTGCGGCAAGTCGCCCGGCTCGATCCCCGGTTCCCGTGGCTGGGCTGCGCGGATGGTGCGAGACTCCTGGACATGAGTCACCGAGGATGGGAGCGGCGCTGAGGAGTCTTCGGGGCGGCATGGGGACGGGCGCGGTCGCCGGCCTAGTCGTCAGCGCAGTCGTCGGCGCAGTCGTCATCGCGGTCGCGGGGCTGATCGTGGCGTGCTCGGCCGGTGGTCGGGACGCCCGAACGCCGGGCCCGGCCCTGCGCCCCGGCGCCGTGCTCGAGGGGACTTACCGACTGGACTTCGACGCGGCGCATCAGCTGGCCGGCGGCGAGCCCAAGCCCTATGCCCCGTTCTCCCGCTGGTTTGCGTTCCGGTCCACGTGCACCGCACGGGGGTGCATCGCCACGGGTTCGCGCTTGCAGGACGACGACCCGCGCCAGCTCGCCGAGCCCGGATTCTCGGTGGTGCTGGACTACGTTGGCGGCCAGTGGGAGACGACGTTCGCCGAACACGAGCCGTGTGCGGGTCAGAACGCCCCGGTGCTGGTGTCCTGGGTGCTCACACCCGGCGACGACGACGAGCTGGTCGGGACCCGCATCGAGTCGTCGGTGGCGCCGGGTTGCGCGTACAACACCGAGATCCCCGCCGCGGCGACGCGAATCGGCGACGTCGCGGCCTCGATCACGGTCGCCGACCCCGCGGCGCAGCCCGCCTTGGGTCCGTCGCCTCCGAACGCACTGTCCGGGCGCTACTCCAGCAAGGTCACCAACCCCGCAACGGGTGCCACCGAGACGCGTCCGGTGCAGCTCACCTCGGCCTGCGTCCGCAACACCGTGCAGTGCCGGCTACTCAAGACCGCCTTCAAGAACAACGGCACCAAGGTCGTGCAGGCGTTTCACTTCGCCGAGGGCAGGTGGGCGACCGATCTTCACCAGGTCTCCAAGTGCAGTGACGGCAGTACGGGCGAGGCGAACAGCCACTGGGAGTACCTGATGCCGTCGCATCCGAAGAATCCCATCGTGAAAGTGGTTGGCACCGAACGTCAGGTGAGCACAGGGCCCTGCGCGAACACCACCGAGTTCGCGCTGTCGCTGGCTCGGACCGGAGCCGCCTGACTCACCGCGGGGCTCACACCCGACTTGCCGCGAATGCTGCGCCTTGGGCCACCAGGCCGGCCTGGACGTACGTGCTGTGGGCGGGCACGTCGTTGCCGCTGGAGCAGACCGGATCGGCACCGTTGCACAGGTCAAGGGCCTTGGCTCCGTAGAGCGGGCTGAGCGTGGTCAACGGCTGACCGAGCCGGTTGGACGGGTTGCCGAAGACGACGGCGGCGGCCACGTGATCGGCGACCTCGGGCGGCATCGGGTTGTCGAAGCCCAGCGCGGGAGCCGCGGCCGTCGTGATGGCGTCGATCACCGCGGCGCCCTGCGAGTAGCCGCCGAGTACCAGGCGAGTACGCGGGCAGTTGGCCACGGTGGCCTGGATGTGGGCGCTGGCGTCGTTGGCGCCGTCGGCGGCCCGCAGGAAGTCGTCGGAAGCGGGGTAGTTCACCGCGTAGACGCCGACCGACTTGCCGCCGAGCTGGCTCTTCAACGAGCTGACGAAGGCCTGGCCCTCGCGGCCGATGCCTGCGGGCTGACCGGTGCCGCGGGCGAAGACGACCTCGACGGCCGGACAGCCGGCGGCCGAGGCAGTCGGGGCGGTGGCCATCGCGGTGAGCGCCGAGCCCGCCACTGCGACGGCGGCGCCCAGGACCGTCAACCTGCGGCCGGTGCGCGCCGCAGGCCCTCGGATCGAATCGGATGTTGCTGCCTCGGACACGCTGGACATGACGGACATGATGGGCTCCTCGAGAAGTGCGGTGGCGTCATTGCTACCAAGCCCGATCGCCGAACGCGAATTCCTTAGGGCATCAAACTGTTTAAGTGAGCTCAATCACAGCACGACGGTCTGGTTGCCGTCCCGGATGACGCGGTCCTCGCAGTGCCACAGCACGGCCCGCGACAATACGGCCCGCTCGACGTCGGCGCCGAGCCGCTGCAAGTCCCCGACGCCGTGGCGGTGATCGACCCGCACCACGTCTTGCTCGATGATCGGGCCCTCGTCGAGATGCTCGGTCACGTAGTGCGCGGTCGCGCCGACGAGCTTCACGCCACGTTCCTTGGCCTGCCGATACGGCGCGGCCCCGAGGAACGACGGCAGGAACGAGTGGTGGATGTTGATCAGCGGACAGCCGACTTCGGCCAGGAAACCCGGGCTGACGACCTGCATGTACCTGGCCAACACCACCAGGTCGACATTGCCCCGCAACGCCTCGAGCTGCCGCCGTTCGGCCTGGGCCCGAACGGCTTTGGTGACAGGCACGTGCAGAAAGGGCACGCCGAAGGAGGCCGCACATCCGGCCAGGTCCGAGTGGTTGGAAAGCACCATCACCACAGACATGTCCAGGTCGCCACGACGATTGCGCCACAGCAGGTCCAGCAGGCAGTGATCGGCCTTCGACGCCATGATCGCCACCCGTTTGGGGCGCGCCGCCTCGGTCAGCGTGAACTCCATGGCGAACTGCGTCGCCACCTGCGCGTCGAAGTCGCGGGCCAGGGCCGCCCGGTCCTCGGCGAGTCCGGGCAGATGGAAGATGGTCCGCTGCATGAACGTCCCACCCGACTGCTGCGTCGAATGTTGGTCGAGTGAAACGATATTGGCTCCGGCCGCGGCCAAGAACGAACTGACGGCGGCGACCAACCCGGGCCGGTCCGCACACCGCAGCAACAATCGGCCGACGTCGGCCACCGAACCCGGCGCCGGATTCAGCTGCGAGCACCCCGCCGAGGCTGCGGTGTCGCGATCGTCCAGCACTGTCATCGCGGTTCTCCTTCGGGTTCGGGTGAGGAGTGGGTGGCATGACCAGGGGGCGCCAGCCTCGCCGACGCCCCCTGGCCCTGCCTACTGGTTAGGAACTGGCGCCTTGGGCGCCATTGGCGCCTGCGGTGCCGTTGGCCCCGTTGGCACCCGCAGCACCGGTCGCTCCGGTCGCTCCGGTCTTGCCGGTGGCTCCCGTCGCGCCGGCCGCGCCGGCCTTGCCCGCGGTGCCGGTAGCACCTGCAGTGCCAGCCGACCCGCGACCGCCGAAGAGGCCGCCACTGCCTGCCTTACCCGCTGCTCCGCCGGTGCCCCCGGTGCCGCCGG
>JAHFVB010000004.1:0-9624 GCA_023264755.1 Mycobacterium sp.
GTGATGCCGGCCTCTGATGCCTTCGGTAGCCAGCCTTCGAGCAATTTGAGCATGGAGTCCGCCGAAATGGGATCCACGGCGTTGACGAGACCCAAGACCGCGTCGACCTCGAGAACGTATCCGGTGGGGTCACCGTTCTCATCCCGCACGTAGTAGCTGAATCCCGGGATCGGGTCGGGGGTGTTGCGGTTGACCCCGGCCAGCTCCAGGGCCTTGCTGTTGGCCCACAGGCTGTGCCCGTCGATCGAGAAGAAGAACCCCGGACGGTCGGGCAAGACCTCGTCTAGGTCGGCGCGCGTCGGCCCCTGCGGTCCGAACATGTCCACGCGCCAACCGAACCCACGCACCGGTCCCTTGGGATTGGCCGCCGCGAACGTGGCGATTGCGGCTAGCGCATCCGCCCCGGTCGGTACCTGCAGGTCGACGCCGCTGGACAGGAAGGCCCCGAGGAAGGGGTGGATGTGGCCTTCGACGAAGCCAGGCATCAGCAACTTGCCGCCCAGGTCGACGACCCGGGTGTTGGGTCCTGCGAGCGCCATCGCACCTGCGTCGTCGCCGACGTAGGTGATGGTGCTGCCCTTGACGACGACGGCTTGCGCCCAGGGCGATGGCCCAGCGACGGTGTAGACCCGGCCGTTGTGAAACACGAAGTCGACACCATCGTCGGCAGGACTGGTTGCGGCTCCCCCGGGCGAGGATCCTCCCGGAGCGGCACACGCGGCCAGAGCCGTCGCGGTCGCGACGATCGCGGCGGTGCGCAATACCTTCCGGCGACTCGCGCGGCGTTGGGGCTTGGGACCGAAGGCCGCGAAATGCGGCGCCCATTCACACGCGGTGCACATGAATTTCACCTTTGCACACGGAGAGCAGACGGCGGGAGCGAATAGTGCAGCGCAGGCAATGGACTCAATCCCATGGGCCTTCCCGCTGAGCGAGTTTGAGTGCGGCGACGCTTCTCAGTAGACCCTGTTCAGTCTTGACGTCCCATCCGGTGAGCTGTTGCCATCTTTCGACGCGATAACGAACGGTGTTGGGGTGCAGGTGAAGAGCGCGCCCGGTCGCGCTGAACGAGAACCCGTTGTCGATGAAGCCGCCGACGGCAAGCGCTGCGTCGCCGTGCAGGTTGGACCTTCCACGGTCGGGTTCCAACAAGGGTGCGAGTCTGGCGGCGCGGTTCAGCAGCGTGATTGCAAGCCAATCACGCTCGAAGAAGATCACGCGGTTCATGCTCAGCCCCCGTCCATAGACAAGGGATTCCTCGGCGTCGGTAGCGCTGGCCACCGCCCCGGCCAGGCCGACCCGCTCCAGCCCGACCCCGATCGCGAGATCCGAGCCATGTGCCTGGAGCAGGGCGATCAGGTCCTCGGTCGAGGCGCCCTGGCTGACGGTGACGAGCGATGTCCCGCGCACTTCGCAGTGTGCGACTCCGAGTCGGTGACTTCGGCCGAGTTGGCGCCGAAATCGGCTGAGCTGGCTGGGTTCCCAGGACTCAGACGGAGTGACGATCACCCGGAATGCCTTCGCCGGATCGAATCCCAGCGCGCGCGCCGTCTGTTCGAGGTCCGAGGGCTGCGCCAATCCGCCATAGAGCCCGTTGAGCAGCCGGAGCAACAGTGTCGTCCGGGCGGCGTCCTCGAGTCGATTCGATTCTTCGAAGGCTTCTGCGGCGGCCGAACTCGCCCGCTGCACCCACACCCACACCAGGTCCACCATGGTCAGTAGTTCCGCACCGACGGGGGCTGCGGGGTGGGCGGCCCGCGCCACGATGACATTCCACATCTCGCGATACCCGATGTGGTAGGCGCTGACCATGGCCTGCAGCGGTAGGCCTTCCTCTGCTCGGCGCTGCCCGAGCCGACGAGCCTGCCCGACCTCTTCGACGTTGGGCGGCCTGCGTTCCGACAGCCCAGTGAGCAGACCGCGATTTTGCTCTTCGACACTGAGAATGTGTTCCGCGCGGTCCACCGCTTCGTACTCGGGAACCTGACGCCGGATCTCGTCGACGATCCCCGGAACCAGCTCACCGAGGCCATCAGCTATCTCCGCGCACACGACTACGATGCGCTCCTGCATGGGTGTGCTCAACCGCGGACCAGTCTTCTTCGCCATGTCGTCTTGCCTTTCGAAGCCGCCTATTGTGTCGATCTTCGCAATGACACGGCTGGAATCAGAGGCCAACCGTACAGACTTCGTGAAAATCACGAAGTCCAACCCGGCGATTCTGGATTTTGCACCCTAGGCATTCGGCGGCATGCCAACAAGGCTCTTACTAGGAGTTCGACTGAGGAGCCTTGCCGTGGATTCGATGGCAAATGTAGAACCTACCGTGACGATCACGGAATACTTGCTGTCGCGACTTCGCGAACTAGGTGTAGACCACCTGTTCGGCGTGCCCGGGGACTACAACCTCGTACTGCTGGACGACGTGCTGGACACACCCGGAATGGAGTGGGTCGGTACCGCCGCCGAGCTCGGCGCAGCCTATGCGGCCGACGGCTATGCGCGGGTCAGGGGCTTCGGCGCGCTGTTGACGACCTTCGGCGTAGGCGAACTCAGCGCCATCAACGGGGTGGCCGGGAGCTTCGCCGAGCGAGTTCCGCTGTTGCACCTCACCGTTGGGCCCGCTCAGGCAATGGAGGACGCCGAAGCCGTGGTCCACCACACCGCTGGCGACGGTGACTTCTCCCGGTTCGCCCGGGCGCACGAGAGCGTGACGTGTGCACAGGGAGTCCTTAGGGCCGACAATGCGGCGGCGGAGATCGACCGGGTCTTGATCGCCGCGCTCGGGGAACGGCGCCCCGGATACCTACGAATGCCCTCCGACGTCGGAAGGCTGAGAGTGCCGGCTCCACGTCAGCCCTTGCCTCGTCCCGAGCCCGACGTGGACGCGGCCGAACTCGCCCGCTTCGTAGACGTGGCACGCGACCGCGTGGCGACAGCAGGTTCAATGGCGGTGCTGGCCGACTTCCTGGCCGACCGGTTTGGGGCCCGTAAGGAACTCGAAGAGTTGGTCTCCATCGGACTACCGCATGCGGTCGTCTCGATGGGTAAGACCGTTCTGGACGAGGACGATCCGTACTTCGTCGGCGTATATGCCGGCGCCCTGAGCGATGACCTCACCCGGGCCACCATCGACGATGCCGAACTGCTCGTCCGGGTCGGGGTGCACTTCAGCGACACCACCAGTGGGGGGTTCAGTCAAGGCTTTGCCGATGACGCCGGGATCGCTCTGCTCCCCAGGACGGCGCGCGTCGATGGAAAACTGTTCGACTTGCCGCTGGTGGCCTCACTCAGCGCGCTGGTCGACCTCGTCCGCAAGCACCACGAGCCAGCGCCGCCGCCCATTCCGGCGAGCCGCTCCACGTCCATTCCCAACGCGAATGATGCACTGACACAGGAATTCCTGTGGGATACCGTGGCGGCGAGCCTCACCAACGAGGACGTCGTCGTCGCCGAACAGGGGACGTCGTTCTTCGGCATCGCGTCCCGCCGGTTTCCCGGCGGAAGTCGCTTCATTGCGCAGCCACTGTGGGGTTCGATCGGCTACAGCCTGCCTGCACTCCTGGGGGCCCAACTTGCCGACTCGTCGCGGCGGGGATTGTTGCTGATCGGCGACGGTTCGGCCCAGATGACCATCCAGGAGCTGGGAACCATTGTCCGGCAGAAGCTAACCCCTGTCATCCTGCTGGTGAACAACGGCGGGTACACCGTGG
This sequence comes from Mycobacterium sp., assembly GCA_023264755.1. Lineage (GTDB taxonomy): Bacteria > Actinomycetota > Actinomycetes > Mycobacteriales > Mycobacteriaceae > Mycobacterium. Next base: position 3,714 of record JAHFVB010000004.1, read on the forward strand.
AGCGCGCCATTCACGGTGCCCGTGCCGCCTACAACGACATCGCCCCGTGGGACTGGCCTGCACTACCGGCCGCTCTCGGCGCATCGGATGCCTTGGTGCGGACCGTGAAAACGAATCGCGAGCTGGCGGCAGCACTCGACCTGGCTCGTGAAGCAACGGATCGGCTGGTGGTCATCGAAGCGATCACCGGCATGGACGACGTCCCGGTGTTGCTTCGACGTCTCGTCGGGGGCGTGAGTAGACGCAACTCCTAGGCAGTCACCGATCTCACCCTGCCTGGATACCTGCCCACCGGTCCCGGGTCGACGCCCTCGTCGAACGTCATGGGCGATCGCCGCCAGGTCGCTCATCTTCTGCCACCGATGTTGATGACGAATCCTCCGCCCCAGTAGGGCCAGCCCCAGGCGGGAGTTGCCACGGTGCCGGGCGACGTGGAGATCTGTACGTTTCCGGGACTCTGACACACCGTGGTCGTGGAATTCACGTTCGTACAGGATGTGCTCGCGAGCGCGGTCGTCGGATACGCAGCATCGGCGAAGCACGTGACGACCCAGACCGCCCCGATGATCGGTATCCGCACGCAGAGGCTGCGACGAGTCGAATGGTTCATGGCCAAGGTCCTTCGCACTGGGTCGCGCCGACCTAGGGACCTATCTCGCGGTCGGCATGACGGCCGAGCGCCAAGCCCAGGGGGCCAGTTCGCGGTAGGGGTCCGTGTCGCGGAGTTGCTGAAGCTCGGACAAGGTTTGCTCGAGTTCAGCTTGCGCGCGGGCCTTGATCGTCTTCACCCAGTCATCCACCGAGACCGCGGCAGGCTTCGACGTGTCGATGGGAGCACCGAAGCGCAGGTACATCCGTTGCGGGCGGGGAATCAAGGTGGGACCCACGCCATGCATCAAAGGCATGGCCATGTCGGTGCGACCGGTGATTTGCCGACTGACCGCCTGGCTGAACCGCCCCCACCACCCGTCCCGACTGGTCACGCTGCGGTAGACGTCGTCGCCGCCGACCAGCCCGACCGTGACGATCGGATAGTCGTTCTCCACCGCCAACCGCGCGAAGCCGAAACGGTTTTGCCACCGCAGCGTGTACTCCTCGCCGTGGAACTTCGCCATTTCGCGGCCCCCGCCCGGGAACACCAAGATGGTTTCGTTGGCGTGCATCAGTTCTCGCGCATTGTCGGGCGTCCCGATGATTCCCCCGAACGCGGCCATCAGGTCGGCCTGCAGTCCGCGGAAATGCCTCATGCCACGGTCGGCCAGCGACCGGACCCGCGTGCCGATCGCACGGCGCACCACGTACGGGATCAGCAGGATCTCGGCCGCCCCGAACTGCGTGTGGTTGCCCACCAGCAAGAATCGTCCGTCCGCAGGCAGATGCTCCAAGCCGTCGACGTAGGGCTTGGAGGCATCGATGGCGGTATCCAACCCGTCGGCAACCGCGCCCAGCAGTCGCCGCAAGCGATGGACGCGACCCGAATCCTGCGGCATTGCAGAGGCTTCCGCAGGGGCATCCGAGGTCGCTGTCGTCATTTTCATCGTCGTGGTCATCATCATCCTCGTTCGCGTTGGGAGCTGACCGATCAAGCAAGAGCGATCGACATGGCAGTAGTCACGGAGCGTCTTGTGAGTGCTCGACTCGTTCGCGCAGCTGCCTAGCGAAGGCCGCTGCTCGGTCGAGGTCGGCATCGTTGGGCCGGCCCTTGTTGACGCCGCCAACCAACCGCAGCGGCCCCACCGTGTCCAGGCCGCGGCACGAGAACGAATCGAGCACGTCGAAACCCTTCGCGGAGAGCTGATGATTGATCGCTCGGCGGTAGCCCAGTAGCGGAAGCTCACGGCCCCCGCTAGTGAAGAACGTGAACGCGCGCGTGCCGTCGCCGCGCGGCAACCGGCGGATCAACCTCCACAACCTGGGATGCACCGCCATGAAGTAGATGCCCGACCCAAACCCGACGAGGTCGTATTCCTTCAACGTCTCGACGTCGACCGCCTCGGGCTCGACGACCTCGGCCCCGAGCACCTCTGCGATTCGGTCGGCCACCCGCCGGGTATTGCCGTTCGACACCGAGACGCAGACGAGTAGCGATTTCATCAGCCAACCTCCCGATAGGGTGCCGCCGCGACACGGTGCCGATGTGGACATGCCGATGGTGCACCGCCGCCCGCGCGTGCGGTAAGGGCGGAAGGCACCATGGTCGAGGGCATTGGTCACTACTCCCCCGCACCGCGAGGAGTCCGTACCGGCACGGCCTTTGGTCCGTTGAGGTCAGGACGCGGCGGCATCGCCGCAGGAGCGAATGTCGGTCTGCCGAAGAGCGGACCGGAACCCCGTAGTTCGCAGCGCCCCTTCGCGAGTAGGTTCGGCAACATGGAAGATGCCGAGCCCAGTCGGACAGCGCTCGTCACTGCCTATGCGCGCGCCTTTCACCAGGTCGCCGACCGACCATTGATCCTCACCGACGCCTTCGCTGCGAAGCTGCTCGGTGCGAGTATCGATCAGCTGACCGAATTGAGCCAGCGCACAGACGATCCGGTCGGCGCGGTCATCGGCGATCGAGCCCGACGTCTCTTCTTCGCCGCACGCGCACGCTTCGCCGAAGACTCCGTCGCTGCGGCCGTGGCAGCCGGCATGCGACAGGTCGTCATTCTCGGAGCTGGGCTGGACACCTTCGCCCATCGCAACCCGTACCCAGGACTTCGGGTGTTCGAGGTCGATCACCCGGCCACCCAAGCCTGGAAGCGGGACCGCCTCGCCGCAGCCGAGCTTGACTGCCCCGAGACGCTGACCTTCGTACCGGTCGACTTCGAAACGCAGGATTTGGCTGCAGAATTGGAGTCCACCACGTTCACGCGCACCGAACCGGCGATCTTCGTCTGGCTCGGAGTCGTCTTTTATCTGACCCCGAAGGCCGCCGTCGCCACCCTCGAGTACATCGCCGGGCAGACCCAGCCCGTCGAGATAGTCTTCGACTACCTACAGCCTGCAGACACCGACGAGGACCGTGCGCATCTGCGGGCGCGTGCGGATCGTCTCGCCAGCGCCTGTGAACCGTTCGTCAGCTACTTCACGCCTGACGAGATCTCGCAACGGCTGCGCACCCTCGGCCTTAGCGACGTTGAAGACCACTCCGCTCGAGAGGTCATCAGTCGGTACCTCGGTGAATCCCCAGACTTCGAGGAGGAAGCCAGCCGCACCCTGCGTGCCAGCCGCATACTTCGCGCGAGTCGGGCGGTAGCGGGTCGCCACCGGTAGCCGTGTCGATCAGGAGGCAAGCGGACCATCCGGAGTGGGCCGCGTCGAAGGTGCGACAGAACTGAACGGGATGTCGACGCAAGCATCGACAGGATCGGCCCCGAGGGTGAGTCTGCTACTCAAGGCCAACATCCGGCCAGGTCACGTAGGACAACTCACCGCCAAGGTGGGGCGCATCGAGGATGCGCTGCGCGACTGAGTTGCACTGTCACCAACTGGCCGCGGGATGCCCGTCACTCATTGGGCTGGCTACGGTGGCGAGGAATCCGGCACTCGATCACGGTGCTCCCCGTCGACCAGAAGGTAGTCCAGGGACATCGCTTGCAGGATCGCACTCGATGAGGCGAAGTGTTCCTCACCGGTGCCCGAGAGGACATCGTGGATCGACTTCACACCGTCGAATGCGCCGACCAGGGTCACTGCCACTGCTGCCGGGTCGAGGTCCTGAGGACTGTGACCGAGTTCCTTTGCTTCCCTGATCAACTCGGCGACGAAGGCCACCCACTCTCGGGTCAGGTTGGCAGCTCGCGCGCGCGTGCTGGCTATTGCGGTGAGATTCTGGGTCAGGCGGGCGATAGCCCACGTCGTGGTGTCGGGACGGTGTAGTTCGATCATCGCCGCGCACAGGTGCGTGAGCCTGTCGCGGCCGGGTGGGAACTGCTCGAGGCGCTGTCGGACTTCGGTGAGCCACTCGACGTGCTTTGCCTCGAGGACGGCGATGGCGAGTGCTTCCTTGCTGTCGAAGTGGAAGTACACCGCACCTTTCGTCAGGCCCGTCGCGTCGATGAGTTCGGCCATACGAGCCCTGTCGTAACCAACGCGGGCGAACACTGCCGCGGAGGTGTCGAGGATGTGACGCCGCGTCGCCTCGCCCTTGGCCGTCGAGCCCGATGGCCGTCCTGCCCCGCGCGCCGGCGACGTACCGCTCACGGAGCCTCCTCTTGCTTCTGCTCGCGCCACGGTGTCATAGTATTCACGATTAACCATACCGCATGGTCGGTTTAATAAAAGGAGGTTGGATGTCACGGTTCGGCAAGGAACTCTTCGAAGGCAAGACGGCGCTGATTACGGGGGCATCGTCGGGAATCGGGCGCGCGTTCGCAGAACGCGCCGCGGCATGCGGTGCCCGGCTGATCGTGGTGGCACGCAGGGAGGACGCGCTGCAGGAGCTCGCCGCGGAGCTGCACGGGCGGTACTCGTCGGCAGTGCACGTGATGGTCGCCGACCTAGCGGTACCCGGCGCCGCTTCGGCACTCACCGCCGCCATCGGTGAGGCGGGATGGGTTGTCGACGTGCTGGTCAACAATGCCGGCGTTGGCTCGCACGCTGATCTGGTCGCTGCAGCTCCGGAGCGAATGGTCAGTCAGATCCAGCTCAATGTCAGTACGCTTGCCGAACTGACGACGCGCCTGCTGCCGGGGATGGTGGCGCGAGGCAGCGGCGCAATCATCAACATCGCGAGTACTGCTGCGTTCCAGCCCATTCCGCACATGGCGGTCTACGGTGCGACGAAGGCCTTCGTGTTGTCGTTCACCCGCGCGCTGTGGGCCGAAACCCGATCCACCGGGGTGCGAGTCGTTGCGGTCTGCCCAGGTGCCACCGAGACCGAGTTCTTCGAGATCGCCGGCGAAGATGCATCAGTCGGGCGGCGCCGCACCCCCGGCGACGTGGTCGACACCGCGCTGCGTGCACTCGCCCGCAAGCGTCCCAGTGTCGTCGACGGCCGAGTCAACGCCCTGGTTGCCGCCGTGTGTCCGCGCATGCCCGAACGTCTAGTCCTCAGGGTCGCCGAACGTACGGTTCGCCCCCGAGTCGACGCACACTGATCAATCGAGCTCCGAGGAGACTCATGTTCATCCACGATTTCGCCACTGCCGCAATGGAAGCCGTCAACGCACACGACCCCGATGCAGTTGCCCGGCTCTGGGCCGAGCCGGCGGAGTACGCCTCTCCCCTAACCGGCCCGCAGCGCGGACTAGAGGCACTCCGCACACGCGAAGCAGCACTCTTCGCCGGGTTCGACAACCTGCAAGCGAACATCACCGCACTCGGTCAAGAGGGTTCAACGGGTGCGATGCTGGTGCGGTTCAACGGCATTCACGATGGGCCCTACGCGGGGCTTCCCCCCAGCGGCAACAGTATCTCCATCGAGATGGCGGCCATCGTCACCTTCGACGGCGATGGAAGGGTGATCGCCGAGCGAGTCATCCTGGATACCGCCGACATCGCTGCCCAGCTGACGCCGCGGGCATAGCGGAAGCGGAATCCCGAACCGCCGCGGCGCGGCGGTATCGATCTATCCTGTGGTGGTGGCCGGGGGCATCGAACCGCAGCCGTCGCCACCGCGTTGGCATGCGGTCGGGTTGGCGGCGTATCTCCTGATGCTCGGCCTCTATGGTGCAGCTGCATGGCGCGCCGACGGTGCCGCAGTCCCCTCCAAGCTGCACTGGCTCCTCGGCGCAGCGGCACTCAGCGCCGGCGTCGTAGCGTGCGTCGGGTATCTCGCCGGTTGGCAGAATCGGCGTGGCCTGCTGATCGGGTGGCCCGTCGCCTCGCTCATCACGACGATTCTGACCAGCTGGATTGAGCCGGACGCCACCAAGAACTTGCCCGGCACCATCACGATGACGTTCGCGTATGTCGGACTTACCTGTCC
>JAHFVB010000004.1:9634-13987 GCA_023264755.1 Mycobacterium sp.
AGCAGCCACTGGACGACCTGCCGACCGTGGCGGTGACGACACTCATGTGGGTACTCGTAGCGGAGGTCCCAGCGTGGCTCATCGCCAGGTTGGAAGCACAGAGCGCGCTGCTGCGGAGGATGGCACAAACCGATGCCCTCACTCAGCTGCTCGACCGGCGGACACTCGGATCCCGACTCCGCTCGTGCGTCGTTCATTCAGCCGTAGTCTTCATCGACCTGGATAACTTCAAGCAATACAACGACCGCCATGGGCACGAGGCCGGTGACGAACTCTTGGTCGCCTTCGCCAACGCGCTAAGTTGGTCGGTCCGCCACGAGGACGTGGCCTTCCGCCTCGGCGGGGACGAGTTCGTGCTCGTGCTCGTCGGCGTAGATCGCGCGGGAGCCGAGTACGTACTCGACCGGCTGCGCCAGCGCTGGGCCGAGGTAGGAACCCCGGTGGGCTTCAGCGCGGGGATCGCCACTGGTGAGGGACAGGACCTGATGCGCGTCGCGGATCAGCACATGTACGCCAACAAGCGTTCCCGCGACCTGCCGGCCGACTGAGGCGTGCCACAGGCAGTGCTCTGCGCTGGGTTCGGCAACCTGCAAGCAAACATCACCGCACTGGGCCAAGAGGGTTCGACCTGCCCTGTGCGGTGGCCCGGTGGCAGCGATGCTCCACGCAGCACGGCGTGCTGTAACACGACGTCGGGTGTGCCGCGACTGATAGTCGCGGCACACCCGACGCATTAGGCCAGGCCCACTCCGGGTAGTCCGGCGCCCGGGCCGGGTAGGACGCCGACTCCGGATGCGGGTCCGCCAAGGCCATCGGTGCCGGGTAGTCCCGCGCCCGGGCCGGGCAGAACGCCGACTCCGGATGCGGGTCCGCCAAGGCCATCGGTGCCGGGTAGTCCCGCGCCCGGGCCGGGCAGAACGCCGACTCCGGATGCGGGTCCGCCCACACCGCCCGGGCCGGGTCCGGGTAGGCCCCAACCCACACCAGGGTCGGCGTTCGCAGTAGCCGACATAGTGGAAAGGGATAAGACGGCGATTGTCGCGGCGCCGGCGAGGGCCGCAGCGATCCGATCAATCGCGCTACGCGTAGTTGACATCTGTGTTCCTCCTTCAGTGATCGTGTCGCTCCACGGATTGGGCGATCGAGCACCCGCCATCAGGATTCTGCGGGTACAAACACATCCTTCTCCGACATGTGTTTGGCGACTGTGAGTTCACTGGGTGACGGCATCCATCGCTCATCACGTTCGACATGCGGAAAGTGTCGATAGTCACTGACTACCAGTATCATTCGATGACTGAGTGACTATCACACCGGAACTGTTGGGCGCTTCCACGAAACGGAGTCGCATCAATGCTGCTGGTTTGCAGTGCATTTGGCAAACTTTGTGTCTATGCACCAATGCTGTTGCCGAACAGGCCATCTCGACCACTGTAGATCTTGCGACGAGCCCACTCGTTCTGTCGTTGGCCGCGGGTCAGCCGACCCTGGCGGTAGTTGAGCCAAGGGCGACCGGTAGCTCGGCCCAGCCCCGCAGTACACGGGTGGAGCGGCGGGTGCCGGTGCTGGCGAGTTCAGCGTGGGGAAACCGGGAAAAGAACTGTCGTAGCCCAATTTCACCTTCGGCGCGGGCGAGGGCCGCACCTAGGCAGAAGTGTCGGCCGCCAGAGAAGGCGAGGTGTTTGCCGGCATTGGGGCGGTGGACATCGAAGCGGTGCGGGTCGGGAAATACGGCGGGATCGCGGTTGGCTGCGGCCAGACTAATCACGACTACCTGGCCGCGGCTGACGGGTATGCCAGCGATGTCGCTATCGACGCGTGCAACTCGCGCTGCGAGTTGCACGGGTGATTCCAGCCGCAGGATCTCAGCGACCGCGTTGGGCCACATCGAGGGATTGGCAGTGAGTTTCGCGAGTTGGTCAGGATGGTTCAGTAGCAGCCGAATTCCGTTGCCGAGCAAGTTGATGGTGGTTTCGAAGCCGGCGGCCAACACGAGGCCGGCGGTCGCCTGCAGTTCGGCCTCCTCAAGTGGGTCTCCGTCGTCGGAGGCCGCAATGAGGTTACTCATCAGATCCTGGCCCGGGCATTGGCGCAATTGGCGCAGATGTTCAGCCAGCCAGCTGGTCAAGCCGGCGACGCCCTTTTGTGCCTGCTGGTACTGGCGCCACGAGAGGCCGAGATCCAGGCTGGGCGCGGCCAGTTCCCCGAACTCGAGGATCTTCGGCCGGTCGGCGTCGGGAACACCCAGGATTTCTCCGATCATCGCAACCGGCAATTGAGCGCAGTATGCGGCGACGACGTCGACGACTCCGGTGCTCTTGGTGAGCTCGTCGAGAAGGTCATCGGCGGTTTGCGCCACTTGATCGCGCAAGGTGCCCACTGCGCGCGCGGTGAACACCGACGAGACCGTCTTGCGATAGCGAGTGTGTTCGGGAGGTTCCACCGCCAGCAGTGATGGCGCCCGCAGCGGATGCAGTAACTCAGTGCGGGTGCGTTGTTCGAGCCAACGTAGTGGCGCGGGCAAAGTAGAACCCAAGGACATGACGCCGAAGTCCTCGGAGCTCAGGACCTGCTGAGCCACCGCGTGATCGACGGCGATGTAGCCGGTGCGAGACCGCACCAGCGTGCCCTGGCCCCGCAACTCGTCGTAGAACGGCATGGGGTCTGACCTCACGGCGGGATCGGCGATTAGCCGGGCCTGGGGGTCTCCTCGACGCGCTGACCAGGTGGCCAGCGCGCGCACCACACCGTGCATCGCCAGCCAGTGCAGTTGTTGCTTCATCGTGGGCTCCTTTGCGTTGTGCCGCTGGAGAACGCACGGTGGGCGTTCATCCTTGCCGACCGAGGGCGCGTCGCTGGACATCCACCGCATAGCGGAGAGCCCGGACAGGAATTGCATATCTGAATGATATCGTCAATCATTCAATAGAGCGAGTCGACGACAGGGAGCGCACGATGGTGGCACCGATCAACACCGGCTCCGCGGCACGGGCAGACACCGATCCGGGGCGGCCGAACATCCTGGTGGTGATGGTCGATGAGATGCGCGCTCCGCAGTGGTTCCCCTCACCGGCCGCCTTGGACGAGGCATTGCCGAACATCGCCCGCATCCGGTCCAGGGCGGTGTCCTTCGAGCAGCACTACACCGCGGCCAATATGTGCACGCCGGCGCGCGGGGCTTTGGTGACGGGTCTGTATCCGCATCAGACCGGGTGCATGCTCACCAATGTCAGTACCCTCTCGCCGGGGTTCCCGACCTGGGGTTCGATGCTGCGCGCGGAGGGCTACGAGACGACCTGGTACGGCAAATGGCATCTGGGCAACGCGCCCGATACGATCCCGGGCGGCCTGGAAGCCTACGGCTTCGCCGGCGGCACGTACCCCTCGCCCAATGGGACACCCGGGCAAGGACTTCGAGCCGACCCCGGCATCGCCACTCAATTCGCGAACTGGCTCGACACCAAATCAGGTTCAGCCCCTTGGTGTACCACTGTGTCGTTTGTCAACCCTCACGACGTGCAATGGTGGCCGCGCTGGACCTGGCCGGTCGAACTACGACACTCGGTACCCCGCGTGTTCTCCGCGCCGGCGCGGAATCTCGAAACCGCCCAACAGCTGCGCGCCAACAAACCCGGACTGCAGAGCGCGCTGCTCGGCGTCGGCCAGCTCGCGTTCGGTCCGGTCGGCTACCGCGGCCCGTTGGCCAAACTGCGGTGGGCCCGCATCCTGGATCTGTACCTGTGGCTGCAACAACAGGTCGACACGCAGATCGGACGGGTCCTGGACGCGTTGTACGCCAAGCCTGCGGTCGCTGCGAACACCATCATCGTGTTCACCGCCGATCACGGCGAGTACGCCGGCAGCCATGGCCTGCGTGGCAAGGGCGGCGGCGCCTACGACGAAGCCATCCGCGTTCCGCTCTACATCCATGACCCACGCGGGTTCTACAGCACTGGTTCGGCGACCACCCGAACCCAACTGTCCTCCAGCGTGGATCTGACCCCTTTCCTGCTCACCATCGCCACCGGCGGAAACAGCTGGCGCACCGACGACCGGTACGCGCACCTAGCCCATCGGGGCGACATCGCCGCGCTGTGCAACGCCCCCCACGCGCCGGGACGGCCCTGGGTCGCACACGTTACCGACGAACACACCATCGAGGAAGGCGCCATCCTCTTCGCGCGCAACGCCCCGAGTCACGTCGCCGCCGTGCGCACCCCGCAGGCAAAGTTCGCCGCCTACTCGCACTGGACTCCCGACACCATCACCATCGACCCCGCACGAGAGCAGGAATTCGAGCTCTACGACTACACCACCGAGCGAGGGCGTCTCGAACTGGAGAACATCGCCAAC
>JAHFVB010000004.1:13997-27600 GCA_023264755.1 Mycobacterium sp.
GCAAATGCGGACACTGCTCGACCAAGCCAACATCGAGATCAACCAACCCCTCCCCCCGGCCCTCCAAGAAGCACAACGACAAGGGTTCGCCGACTTCTATGCCCACAACGCCAGAACATTTGCCCTGAAGTGACCTAGGTATCCACGAATGACGAGCGCAGCCAAGAGCCACCGCTGCATCATGGTTGGCCATCCTCACACTGACCCAACGGGATTAGAACACACAATGTGAATCGTTCGACAATGGCGCCACCATCGGGTGGGGCTGAAACCAACACCAGTAGGAGATAGCCAGATGATTGCCTCGAGGTACCTAATCGCTGCCGGAATCGTCGCCATGGGGACGGTCACGGGCGCTGGCATCGCAGGAGCCCAACCCAACCTGCAACCATTCATCAACACCACCTGTACCTATGCCCAAGTGACCGCAGCGCTCAACGCCGAGGCTCCCGACCTGGCGAAGGAACTCGCGGAGTTCCCGATGGCCAGCAGTCGGCTGCAACAATTCCTAGCCGCACCAGTCGACCAGCGCCAACAAATGGCCCAACAGGCGGCCAATCAGCTGTCTCAATACCAAGCCATGCTCGGAGGCGGCAACCAACAACAACACTCTGCCGAGCTCACCCAAGTCGCCAATACCTGCAACAACTACTGAATAGTACTGCTGCGCAAAGAGCGATCGTTTCGCAGCGGAAACGGGAACCCGAAGGCGGCCTTGCTGATTCTTGAATCCCGTTGTCCGAGTGCAGCTGCCATGAGGTGCACCTTGACATCTACGGCATAGCATCGCCGGGCGCCGTCGGACCAAGCTAGCAAGCGCATTGCGCTTCGCGATTTACAAGATGACTAACTACGCTGCCGCACAGCATATTTGAACGCTCTTGTCTAACGAATGTGCAGTTCCCCCGCGGAGACATAGCTGCGCCGATCGTCAACGTTGTTGCGTGACAGTGCTTATCGCCCGCTTCCTGGATCTTCATGCCCGATGGATCGAGAGTTCCACTCACACTGGCCAAACGCATGCCGCAGCAGGATGTGACTGTCCGCAGATACCGAAGGCGGGCACCCGATCACTCAACCGTTGAGTGACGCAATCAGTGAAGGAGAAACGCAGATGTCAACAAAGCGCAGCAGGATTCGTCGGATGGCTGCGACCGTAGCCGGTGCCGCGGCGCTCGCCGTCATAGCAATGACGACCATGTCGGGTACGGCCAACGCCGACCCAGGTGTGGGCTGGGGACTGCCCGGTCCGGGCCTAGGCGGCTGGGGCGGCCCGGCATCCGGTGTTGGTGTCCTACCCGGCGCAGGGGCCGGATTACCCGGCGTGGGTGGGCTTGGCGGCCCGGCATCCGGTATTGGTGTCCTACCCGGCGCAGGGGCCGGATTACCCGGCGTGGGTGGGCTTGGCGGCCCGGCATCCGGTATTGGTGTCCTACCCGGCGCAGGAATCGGGCTACCGGGCCTGGGGCTGATCTGATGCGACGGGTGTGCCGCGCTGGCGAGCGCGGCACACCCGGTTCGACTTCCTCGCTATCGCCAACCTTCTCGGGCGGATGCTCAGGGCACGCCACGCGAGTTCAGAGCATCCTTGGTGCGGGTAAGGCCATGCGCTATCGAGGATCTCGAAGCGTTTGTAACAGTGCTGGTTTCGGCTCGCCGTCAGCGAGCACATCGAGCGACTGGGTCGCTGCGGTGCTCTCATGCGGCGATCACGAAGCCGATTTGACAGTCGGCGGGCCAAACTGCTCCCTGCATGGCTGTAGCGTCGGGGAGCCATCCGTTCGCCCCTGGGGAGGACGCGGCTATCCGCGTCCAGCGAGTCGATTCAACAACTGTCGGAAGCGCTGCTGTGGCATACCCGGTATCGGCGCAGGACCGACCGGCGACGACGGCACAGCGGTCGGCGTGTCGACGTTGATCGGCGGCGCGGCAGCTGTCGGCGGGACAGCGGGTGTCGGCGGGACAGCGGGTGTCGGCGCCATTGGCGCAGCGGACTCCTTGGCCGGCACCGAACCGACCGGGCTCACCTCTGTGGGCTCGATTCGCGCCGACTGGTGCGACACCGAAACCACCGCGACCACGAGCAGAGCGGCTGCCGCGGCAAGCACACCTCCCGGCACCAGCAGTCCACCGCGCGTGGTGCCGGTGACGGTGTCGACGGAATCAAGGTGCTCCGCGGACAGCATGGGCAGGGGCACGGTCGAACTGAGCGACGGCCTGGCTTCGGCCGCCATCGAACGAATGGCGAGTTGCAGGTCCACTTCATCCAAACTTGCCTGCCGCCGCACTGAACATGTGTCGGGCATGTCGCCGCCTCCAGTCCGTGACTCCTGCGTTGTCACTATATCAACCATCCAAGGCCCCTGGCGATGCTGCGGCTCGATGCGTCGCAGCTGTTCGGACAACTGCCATTGCCCTCACGCTCTCCAAACAGGCTGGCCAGCAGCATGGTAACGAGTCGCTCAGCGTTGAGTGGCCTGGGAGAACAGAGCAACCGTAGCTGGCAAGGAGGCGCACGCCTCCCGTCGCATATCAACACCAACTGATCCGCGAATACCAAAAGATCAAGGAGGACAGCATGATCCACATCTCTCGCAGCCGCGTAGCCCTGCTGAGTGTCGGCGCGACGGCGGTCATCGGCGCGACCGTCCTCGTTGCCCTGCCCGGGCAGGCAGCTAGCGCCGACGACTGCACGGCCAGCGTTTTGGCGCACACCGTATCAGGCGTCACGGGCAACGTCGCCAGCTACCTCGATGCCCACCCGGACGTGAACGCCGCGTTCACGGACATGAAAGGCCAATCCAGACAACAGATGCGAGTCAGCGCCGAACGCTACCTGGCCGCGAACCCCACGGTCCGATCCGACCTTCAGTCGATCCGGGCACCACTGACTGACCTCGCTCAACGCTGCGGGGTGAGTATCCCCGCCGGCGGAATTCTCGGGGGGTGAACGTGGGATGACACTCTGGACCCGATCCACGATCCGCACCCGCTTGACGGTGCTGTATGCGAGTGCCTTCTTCGTGGCTGGAGCCATCTTGGTCGCGTTGATGTACTTCTATTTGGAGCAGTCGTTAGACCACAGCCCCGAAGGGACGGCGCTGGCCGCCGCGCGGAGCTTCCTCGAAGTGCGCGGCACCGGCAGTCACCCGCTCATCGACAGCGCCGTCACAGCGCTGGCCCAGCGGGCTGATCAGCAACGGCACGAAACACTGCGGACGATGTTGGTGTTCTCGCTGGCCTCCCTCGGCGGGATCGGGATGGCTGCGGGCGTCTTCGGCTGGCTCCTGGCGGGGCGCGTCCTGCAGCCGCTGCACGAGATGACAGCGACCGCACGCCGCATCGCCGATCACAATCTCCACGAGCGCATCTCGTTGACGGGCCCCTCCGACGAGATCAAAGAACTCGCCGACACCTTCGACGCCATGCTGGAGCGGCTAGACCTTGCTTTCGACGGTCACCACCGCTTCGTCGCCAATGCCTCACATGAGCTGCGTACGCCGCTGGCCATCAATCGCACGCTGATCGAAGTCGCCCTCGAAGACCCGACGGTATCGGACTCGACCAGACAGCTGGGCGAGACACTGCTGGCTGTCAACCGCCGGCACGCGCGGCTCATCGATGGACTACTGGTGCTGGCCAGCAGCGAACAGAGCATCGACAAGCACACCCGCACGGATCTTTCGGTCATTGCCAACCGGGTGCTGACCAGCGCCGAGGACAGAGCCAGGGAAGCGGGCGTGCGCCTGTCGTCCCGGCTCGCCTCGGCGCCGGTGACCGGCGATACGGTGTTGTTGGAGCGACTGCTGGGCAATCTCGTCGATAACGCCCTGCGGTACAACATTTCTGAAGGCGGGTGGGTGCACGTGATGGTCACCGGGGACGTCAGAATGGCCAAGATGACAGTGCAGAACACGGGACCTGTGGTGCCTCCCGCCGAAGTCGACGGCCTCTTCGAGCGGTTCCGCAGGCTCCCAGGCGACGAACACCTCAAAGACCAGCATTCCTCGATCGGCGGAGCGGGTCTCGGCCTGTCCATCGTCCGGTCGGTGGCGAACGCACACGGAGGGCGGGTCCGTGCGAGCGCCCACCCGCAAGGCGGGCTCACCGTCGAGGTGACGTTGTCGGCCACTTGATGGCAACTGGCGACGCGCGCCACCGCCGTCACATTGACGCAGCAGAACGTTCTAAACCATCTACCGCGGTTGGCGAATGAACGAGTTGGAGGATGACAGGGGGCGTAATCGTCGCTAAATCGGTCAGCCCGGCTGACGGCCGTTCACCCGCAGCGCGAGTGCCACGTCGTCGAACTGAGCTGCCTGGGCACTCACGCGCGTGATGTCACTCGGTCGCTTCAACAGGCTCCGCACGGCGATGACGGCCACCTGCTCGGCCACCCGGATGGCCTCCTGCGCGCGGTCCACCTCGTCGGTATGGAGTCGCGTCCGCTTCTGCGCGCCCTCGTCGAAGTTCAGCAGCAGCCCCGCCGTCTCGTCCTTATCGCACTCGACGAACCGGCCCTCGCTGATCGCGGCTGCGATGAGGTCCGCGACCCACTGCTTGAGCCGTTCGTAGTCGGTCCAGAACTGACCGAAATCACTGCGCTGGGCGTGCGCGATTCGCTGGATCTCGTTGAAGTCGATCGGGGACAGCGCCAGCTGAAGGGTGTCGAAGCGGAGCAGCCGGTACAGCTTGACCGCGGGCGAGCCGGAGCCCGCCCCCACCGCCGCGATGAAGTCCAGCGGCGCTCGGTTGACCAGCAACGTTTCCTGAAGCAGGCCTTCCTTGTTGCGGAACCAGTAGTAGAGCGACGACTGTTGCAGCCCGCAGGCGCGCGCAATGTCGCTCATCGTGGTCTGCGCATAGCCCTTCTCGGAGAACAGCTTGGTCGCCGCATTGATGATGCGCGCCCGCGGGGAATCGCTCTGTCCCGGATCGGCTTCCTGTGACGGCACGCCCCGAATGGTACGACGCGCACCGAGCGCCACTACCGCGTCAATGGCGGTACCTCGTCGTGTGCGCGCGACACCAGCTCACGTGCGGCGGTTACCACGTCGGTCCAGAGCTCGAGTCCGAACGCCTTGGAGGCCCTGGAGGGGTGACCGGTGACGCCGTTGGTGGACACGTGCTGCACCGGGTAGCGGAAGACCACGCCGGCCGTGCGATCTGGATCGTCGGCCTCGCGCATCCGCTCGACGTCGACCAGTTCGGGTCGTAGCACCATCATCAACGACGTCTCGGCGGCGTTGGCGTGCCAGTCGACGGCATCGGCGGTGGCGCGGCGTGCGATGTCAGGCGTCAAGTCCCACCACTGCATGACCCCTACCCCACTGTCGGGGAACCGCCGCCGGAAGTTGTCGCAGGCGATCCACAGTGGGGCGGCGTTGCCGACGTGCCCGTTGACGAACAGCACCCGCCGGGCGCCGGATTCGGCGCAGGCAGCGGCCGTCCGGTAGGCCGCACCAGCGGTCTCCTCACCCGTGCAGGCGATGGTGCCGGCGAGCTCGGTGCCGTGGAACTGACTGGCACCAAAGGCCAATGGGGGCAGCACCAGGGCGGACTCCCCCGCGGCTGCGTCGGCGAGCGCCGCGGCGACGATGGTGTCGGTTCCGACTGGCAGGTGCGGCCCATGCTGCTCGGTAGCACCAACCGGGATCAGCACGACCGTCTCGGGGTCCGCAGCAAACCGTTTGGATAGTTGCGGCGAGGTCAGTTCGGCCCAATGGTGGCTTCCACTACCGTGATTCAATGCAACGTCACCCCCGCGTTGACACGAATCGATTGTCCCGTCACGCTTCCGGCGGACGAGCTGGCCAACCAAGCGACGGCGTCCCCGATGTCTTCCGGAGTACACAGCGCCCCGGTCAGCGTCTCGGCCGTGACCGCAGCGCGGAGCTGGTCGATCGGGGTCTGGGTGAGGGCCGATTCGGCTGCCCACTTGTCCAGCACCATGTCGGTCTCGATGATGCCCGGGCAGACGGTGTTGACGGTGATCCCGCGACGCCCCAACTCGATTGCCGCCACCTGCCCCAGCCCGATCTGTGCGAACTTCGACGGGGCGTAGGCGCCGTACAGCGGCCAGGCACGAATACCGGCCTCGGAGGAGATGTTGACGATCCGACCGCCCGCGTCACCCATGGCGGCGGCTGCGCTCTGGATGCCGTAGAACGTCCCCATCAAGTTGATCTCGAAGCACCGCCTGACCTGTTCGCCGGAGAGCTCGAGGATCGACCCGGCCGCCATGTACCCCGCATTGTTGACCCAGCAATCCAGCCGGCCGAACTCCTCGAGTGCGGCCTTGGCGAGCTCCTTGGAGGTCTGCTCCTCGGACACGTCACCCTGGACCAGGGTGGTGCGCGCCGAGGTGGTGTCGTCGATCACCGCCGCGGTCTTGACCGCGGCGGCTTGATCCGAGGTCCAGCCGATGACGACGTCGAATCCGTGGTGTGCAAGCGCCTTGCTGATGCCGGCGCCGATACCGCGCCCACCACCGGTGACGACCGCGACGGGAGTGCCGGCCGCCATCAGAAGAACCTGAGGTAGCGGTCGGTTTCCCAGGCCGACACGTGGGCGGTGTAGGAGTCCCACTCCAGCCGCTTCTCCGAGACGAACGAGTCGAACATCGCCTCGCCGAACACCTTACGGGCCAACGGGTCGGCTTCGAGGGCGTCGAGCGCAGTGTCCAACGACCTCGGCAACCAACCGATTCCACGCTCGGCCAGATCCTCCTCCGACAGCCGGTACAGGTTGTCACGGTTGGGCTCCCCCGGGTTCAATCCCTCTCGGATGCCCTCCAGACCCGCCGCCAGCATGAGCGCCGCACCCAGATAGGGGTTGTTCGCGCTGTCGGCGGCCCGGCACTCCACCCGACCACCGCCGCGCGGGATGCGAAGCATGTTGGTCCGGTTGTTGTCTCCGTAGCAGGCGAAGATGGGCGCCCAGGTGAGCCCGGACATGCTGCCCTGCTTGACCAATCGCTTGTAGCTGTTCACGGTGGGCGCGATCACCGCACAGATCGCCGGGGCATGCCGGAGCACCCCCGCGATGAACTGGTAACCAAGCGTCGACAGGCCGCAGTTGCGCGGATCGTCGGTCGCCTCGAAGAGGTTGGCGCCATCCTCGCCGGCCAGCGACATGTTGTAGTGCGCACCGCTGCCGGTGCGGTCGGCGAACGGCTTGGGCATCCAGGACGCGAACAGTCCATGCTTGCGGGCGAGCTCCCCGACCATCATCCGGAAGAACGTGAAGCGATCCGACATCGACACCGCATCGGTGTAGGTGAAGTCGGTCTCGAACTGGCCGTTTCCGTCCTCGTGGTCGAAGGAGTAGACGTCCCAGCCGAGTTCGTTCATGGCCGAGACGATTTCATCGACCACCGGGTAGTTGTGCAGCAGCCCGCGCAGGTCGTAGCAGGGCTTGTCCAGATCGTCGTCGAGGCTGGCCGGGGCCGGCGTGCCCACCCGGTCGTCGGTCAGCAGAAAGAACTCGGTCTCGATGCCCAGGTTGAAGGTGTAGCCCAACGCCGCGGCCTCGGCGGTGACCCGCTTGAGGATCTGGCGGCTGCACGCCTCGAATGGCGTGTCCCCGATCCACAGGTCTCCGGGGAACCACGCGACCTCGCGGTTGAACGGCGTGATGATGGCCGCATCCAGGTCCGGATGCGGGGCCACCTCGTCGTCGTTGACGTCCTGTGGCACGCCATCCAGCGCTGCGCCGGTGAACATCTCCGATCCCTTCGCCGCTTGCACCAGATGGTTAAGGGGCACCATCTTCGCCTTCGGCTTGCCGTGCATGTCGACGAAGCTGATGGCCGCGTACTTGACTCCCGACTTGGCGAGCCGGTCCGCGACCTCGAGCGCCTTGGTGGCGATGGCCGACTGGGTGCCCTGTCCGTTCAACACCGTGGTCATGTGATGCCCCTTCCTATCCCGTGGATGCGAGCTTGGCCGAGTTGCCGATGAGTCCGAGTTCTCGGCCCAGGTATCGATAGAACTCCCACAACGGACGTTCCAGGTGTGACAACCGACCGACGCCGGTGACTCCGGAGTTGATCGCACGTTGTACCGACGCGCACACGTCGAGGTCCTCGCGGTGGATGTCGCAGATCGACTTGACGAGCTGGTTGCGCCGCTCCTCGAGTTCGGGCGCGGCCAGGGCCGCAGGCGACATCGCGATGTCGAGGTGGACCTCGATGCGTCCGGCGCCCAGGGGCAGCACCTTGAGCCAGTACATGAACCCGGGCCCCAGTGACACCTGCAGTAGCGGGTAGGCGATGAAGATGAGCAGCTTGTGGGCGTGCTCCGGCGTCAGGGTGTCCGCTCCTGGGGCGAGGAACGGTTCTGCCGCAGGGTATCCCGGGGCCTGTGCCGACCACATGGTGGTGAAGTAGTCCCCGACCTCGCCGGTGGAACTCAGGTGGGCGGGGAACTCCGATTCGAGGGACTGCCGGTGCGGCCCCATGTGGTGGTAGCACTCCATGAAGTTGTCCACCATGATCTTCCAGTCCCAGTCGCACTCACCCCACTCGGTGTGTTCGACGGTCTGGTAGTTCTCGAAGTCGTACGGGTCGACTTGGGCGGACAACCCGGCGAGTTGTTCGGCCAGCGGGGTGGCTAGCCCGTCCATGTTGACGAAGACGAATCCCTTCCACAGCTCGTGCCGAAACTGCTTGAGTCCATAGTCGGCGCGGTTGAAACCGTTGGACTGCTTCATCTCCGGCGCGCCGGCCAGGTGTCCGTCGAGGCCGAAGGACCACAGATGGTAGGGACATTGCAGCACCTTGGCCTCACCCGCTCCGCTGCAGATCTCCATCCACCGGTGCGTGCAGTTGCGCGACAGCACCCGAACTTCCGAGTGCCGGTCGCGAGTCACGACCAGCGGCGTGCCCAGGATGTCGATGCTGTAGTAGCTGCCGTCGGTGGGGAGCTGCTCGATACGGCACAACGGGATCCAGCCGTGTCGGAAGACGCGATCCACCTCATCGGCATAGAGGGCGTCGCTGCCGTATGCATCCGGCGGAAGGGTGATGGCGTGTGCGGGTGAGTCGACGGCACAGGTGGCTGCCATCCGCGAGTAGTCGAAGACCACGAGATTCTCCTTGGGGGTGAAGTGGTGGGGCTTAGGCGGCCGTGGGAGCCGGCACGCTCGCGTCGGTGGTGGCGACGAGCTCGCCGATGCCGACCGGCGCCTTGCGGTTGAGTGCGTAGTGCAGCCCACCTGCGACGAATAGTCCTACCAGCCAGGCGATGTCGACGCCCCCGAGTGCAGTGGCGAACGGTCCGACGAACAGCGGGCAGCTCATGAAGGGCACCTCGGCGAGGACCGCGATGGCGTAGGCACCGATCGACTTCCAGTTCACCAGTCCGTAGCGACCACGCATCGACAGAATGCTTCCGACGTCGTAGCGGCCGTGATGGATGACGTAGAAGTCGACGAGGTTGATCGCCGTCCATGGCACCAGCATGTAGAGCAGGAACAGAATGAGATTGGAGAGATTGGTCAGGAAGTCGCCGGAGAGGAAGATGCCGATGGCCGTCCCGATCAGCGCGAAGGCGCCCGTAACGCAACCGCGCACCAACCGCGACACGTGCGGCGGTCCCCCAGCTTGGGTCACCGTCGAGAGCCCAGCCAGGTACGGGCCGTACAGATTGTCGCAGTTGGCGCCGATCATGCCGAGCACGAGCACGATCGCGACGACCGGGGCGCCCACCGGGGCGAGACTGGACAGGTAGACGAGGGCGTCGGTGTTGAGGCTGTCCAGTGCGTACACGCCCACGACCGCACCGAGCGCCATGAACAGCATGGCGCCGGAACAGCTACCGATCAGGGTGTACCAGAACGTCTTCGCGCCGCCCTGCTCTGTCGGCAGGTAGCGCGAGTAGTCCGAGACGTAGGGCGCGAACGTGATCTGCCAGCTGGCACAAATGGACAAGATGAGGAAGAAGTTCGCGAACGTAGGCTGGGACGCGGCTGCGGGCGCGGTTCCGTAGTGGGCCACTGCGGCCACGAACAGCAGTACTAGTACGACGACCGAGACGAGTGCCATCGCACGGTCGAACAGATGGATGGCGCGGTACCCCGCGAACGCGATGAGCCAGGTGACGACGTTGCAGACGACGATGCCGGTCCAGGTGGGGATTCCGGCAATGCTCGCAATCGCCTGGCCGCCGATGACGCCGGCACCGGCGAAGTAGCCCACGTACATGATGATGGCCAGCAGATTGGGCAGTGCAGCGCCGACGAATCCGAATTGCGCTCGGCTCTGGATCATTTGGGGTAGGCCCAACTGGGGCCCTTGCGCCGAGTGATAGGCCATGAAGATCGCACCGACCAGGTTGCCGAGCACGATCGCCAGCAGCGTCGGCCCCAGGCCTGCGCCGACGGAGATGCCGATGGCTCCCGTCGTGGCCGCCATCACGGTCGCGTTGAGGGAGAACCACAGCGGGAGTAGGTGCCAGGCCTTGCCGTGGCGTTCGTCTTCCGGGATTGCACCGATGGTGCGTTGTTCGATGAGTGTTGCCATCTGTCGTTCCTGGTGACCTCGAGGTGGGGATCCCACCGGTGGCTGATCAAGGCACGTCACCGACGTTGTGACGAACACGAATCTAAGCCCGGTCTGTTGCTGTGTTGTTTCACCGTGATGAATGCCTTATTGAGACATCCGGATCCAGTTCCGCCATCTATGTCCCGCTCAACTGGGCATTTGAGCAACCATCTCAATAGGTTATTGACAGACTCGCCGCGAGATTGACTCTGCGCACCGGGCGTCTGGCACCGGCCGGTTCCGCACTAGGGGCCGGCCCTGCCGATTGCCCGTCCCCCCACTGCCGACACGTCGTACGCTGACTCCGATGCTCGACAAGGCCGAGATCCGCTTCCTGCCGCTTGGCGCCCGCCGCCTGGCCTACGAAGTGCGCGGAGCTGGGCCCCCGCTGGTCGTTCCGGCGTGGTGGGTGAGCCACCTCGAACTCGACTGGCAGAGCCCGAACATCCGGCGGTTCTGGGAGGGCGTCGCGCACGACTACACCCTGATCCGCTACGACCGGCTCGGCGTCGGCATGTCTGACCGCACCCTGGAAGCGTCCGACCTGACGCTGGACGGCGAGGTCGCCGTCCTACGCGCGCTGCTCGTGGAACTCGACCTCGATCGGGTGTCACTTCTGGGTGGGTCATCCGGGAGCTGTACCGCCATGGCGTTCGCCGCGGCGTTTCCAGAGCAGGTCGAGCGCCTGGTGCTCTATGGGGCGTTCGCCCAGGGCGACGCACTCACCGCTCCTGGGGTGGCAGACGCGATCGTCGCTGCGGTACAAGCACATTGGGGACTCGGGTCGCGCCTGCTCGGCGACATCTTCCTGGGGGGTGTCGATGCCGAGGAGCAGGAGCGCTTCGCACGGCTACAGCGGGACTCGGCCAGCGCGGAGACCGCCGCCGCCCTGCTGCGGCTGGTCTACCGGCTCGACGCCCGCGACCGCCTTCCCCTCGTCCGCCAGCCGACGCTGGTCGTGCATCGGCGCGACGACCGGGCCGTGCCGTACCAGCTCGGCCGGGAAGTCGCAGCCGCGATACCCGGGGCGACATTCGTTCCGCTGCAGGGCAGCTCGCACTTCCCGTGGTACGGCGACGTCGATTCGATCGTTCGCGCATGCCGTCAAGTGCTGGCGCCGCCGCAGTCAGCTCCGGAGGAAGCGAGCGTGCTCGAACCGATACTGCTGTCACCTCGCGAGCGCGAGGTGCTCGCCCAGGTGGCACGCGGTCTCGGCGATCGCGAGATCGCCGAGCAACTGGTGCTCAGCCCGCACACCGTTCACCGCCACGTCGCGAACATTCGCCGCAAGCTCGGTAGCCCTTCTCGCACGGCCGCCGTCGCCGAAGCCGCGCGGCTCGGATTGTTGTGAACCAACCGGAAACGGCCATCGACGAAAGATGGCCGGGTTGAGCGATGCGTGCATCGTCGGTGCCCTCTTAGCGTGGAAGCATGACCGAGCTCGCCCGCGACGAATCCAGGACAGAATCTCGAGCCAGCTCGGCCCATGCGGCCTGGTTGCGGATGATGGCCCTGCTGTACGACCCGTTCCTTTGGCTCGGTGAGCTCGCGGGCATGCGGCGCAGGCGACGCGCGCTGCTCGCCGAGGCCCGTGGCTGCGTCGTCGAAATCGGCGCTGGCACTGGGTTGAACATCGCGCACTATCCCGACACGGTCGACGAACTCGTACTCACCGAGCCCGAACCCGGCATGCGCCGCAGACTCACGCGGCGCCTCGATCGGCATGGCCGCGCCGCACGGATCTCCGCCGCGCCCGCGGAGCGCCTGCGCGTCGCCGACGCGTCGGTGGACACAGTCGTGGCGACGCTCGTCCTATGCACCGTCGAGGAGCCGCAGCGCGTGCTGCGCGAGGTCGCGCGCGTGCTCCGTCCGGGTGGACAGTTGCTGTTCATCGAACACGTTCGGGCACGCTCGCGATTCCTCGCAACCTGTCAGGACAGGCTCCTTGGCCCGTGGCGTGGCTTAGCGGGCGGGTGCGTGTGCAACCGCCCGACCCTCGAGTCGATGCGCGGCTGCGGGTTCACCGTCGAGGCCGACGAGGCCGTCTGGCGTGGGATGCCGCCGATCGTTCATCCGCTCGCGATCGGCCGGGCGACTCGGCAATGACCATGACTCGCAGGTTCGGACTCGAATATCGTTCCACGACAGGCGAATCGACATTCTTCGATGGGCAGCGCACGGTTCGGATCGGCCGCAGCCGCGACAACGACATCGTCCTGGACACTCCGAGCGTTTCACGTTGGCATGGCGAACTGCGACCGACGGCTGCGGGATGGGAATTGGTCGACGTCGGCAGCGCCGCAGGCACTTGGATCAGCGACCAGCGCGTCTCGCACGTGTCGATAGGCACGGCGACGGTGACCGTGCGCTTCGGCGCGTCCAGCGACGGCGTCGTGAGTTTCAGCTCCGTGGCTCTCCCCCACCTTCCGTCGGACGGACCGCCCGAACCCGACCACCCGTTCCTGCGCCGCGACCAGCAGCGCACCCACCTCTACCACCTCGATACGTCCGCGGCGGAGCGACGCGTCGACGGGTTGCTCATCCGCACCCGAACCGGTGATCGACGTTTCGGCCCGGACAAACCCGTGCGGATCGGCCGCGACGCGAGCTCCGATGTCGTAGCCGACGACGCCGCCGTGTCGCGCCGGCACGCGAACGTGGGGTGTCGCCCCGACGGCTGGTGGTTCGTCGACCACTCCAACTCCGGTTCCTTCATCGACGGCGAACGCGTCAAGGAGAAGAAGATTACCGAGCAGACGGTGATTCAACTCGGCCACCCGGAAGCCGGATATCAACTCACCCTGGTGCCGGTGGCCGACGTCGCGTCGGCGCAGAAGGCCATCATCGGCCGACGGCGGCGCAGAACGCTGACCCGTTGGGTGGCCGCCGCCGCCGTAGTAGCGGTGGTCGGCGGCGGGGTGACCGCCACCGTGTTGCTCACCGACGGTGGCCAGCACGAGAACACGCTAAGCGCGGCCCACCTGGAACGAGCCAAGCGCGCCAGCGTGCAGCTCATCGCGTTCGATCAACACGACGTCCCGGAGTGGACGGGTTCGGGGA